>CBIHQO010000687.1:0-4179 GCA_966211735.1 uncultured Schlesneria sp. | reverse complement strand
CGGATGCTTCTGCTCGGCATTTTTGGGAAGCCTGCTGACAATCTGGATGACCAGCCCTGCTGGCAAGACTGCGGTCGTTGCCCAGGATCGCGCTGGTACGGAACAACAGACGCCCATTGAACGCGTCAGCCCGACCATTAAACGCATTTTCAATAGCGAGGGGCATACTCCTGAAGAGGCGGTCACTGTCGCTGTCTACGAAGCGGTCAATCGTAGCGTCGTTAATATTACGGCGAAATCCGTCCGAAACGATCGATCCTTGTGGGCGGGACAGATCTCCGAAGGGAGTGGTTCCGGGGCCGTGATCGATCTCGAAGGGAATATCCTTACGAATCATCACGTGGTCGGCGGAGCAAAAGAGATCGCTGTCACCCTGTACAACGGCGAAACCTACGATGCCGTTTCTGTTGGCTCAGATCCCTTGAATGACCTGGCGGTGATTCGCATTGAAGTTCCCCCCGAGGAACTCTTTCCTGTGACGTTTGGTGATTCGAAATCGCTGCGAGTCGGGATGAACGTCTTCGCACTCGGCAATCCATTCGGTCTGGAACGAACACTCACCACGGGGATCATTTCCAGCTTGAATCGGTCGCTGCAGATCCATGGAAACTGGAAGATCAAATCCATCATCCAGATCGATGCGGCCATCAATCCAGGCAGTTCGGGCGGTCCGCTGTTGGATTCGCATGGCCGCTTGATCGGGATCAATACGGCGATTGCCACCACGTCGGGTCAAAGCTCAGGGGTCGGGTTCGCGATTCCGGTCAGTTTGATCAGTCGCGTTGTTCCGCAACTGCTCAAGCACCATCGCGTGATCAGGCCTGAAAGTGGTATCGATAAGGTTTATCAAACCGACAAAGGCTTGTTGATCGCGGAACTCCGTCCAAATGGCCCTGCCGAAAAAGCGGGGTTACGTGGTCCGAAGATGGTCAAATCGCGACGCGGACCACTGACATTCAATCGCGAGGACCGTTCTGCGGCCGACTTGATCGTCGGGTTGGACGATCAAAAAATCGCCAGCGCTGAGGATTTTCTCAGTTACATCGAAGGGAAAAGTCCTGGCGATCAAGTCATGCTGACCGTGGTCCGCGATGGACGCAAAGTTCAAGTCGCCTTGAACCTGGGTAGCACTGATCCGACCGAGCGACCCGAATAGCGGCGACTTGTTTGACGAGTCTGCGATTCACTTCCCACAATTCGTCGCCCCGTGGCGTAGTCAGCGCGACGGAAGGATCGCGAAGTCGTACATTCTCGGGTTGTCAACATGATCTGGTCACGCACTGCAGCCGTGCTGCTTGCCGTAAACTGTTTGCTCATTTGCGGCTGCCCAAGCAAGCCTGCCGCGAACAACAAGGCGAACCTGCCCTCGTTCAGCGGCCAGGAAGTCGAATTGGTTGTCCCCGTAAGTTTCCAACTCCCCGCACACTGGGAAGTCTCGCTTCAGGAGTGGATGAACCAGTCCGGAGCAACTGTTCGCTGGACCGAATACGACCCGCAAAACGAGGTACTCGGCCAGAAATTGGCGGAGCCGATTCCAGCAGGTGGTCGAGTCATCCTGTTTCCTCTACGAGAACTCAGCACGCTCGATCGCCATCTCGCCCCACTTCCATTGAAGGCGGGTGTCGATTTCAACGACCTGTTTAAGGGCCTGCGCGATCGAGTCATCTCGCGGAACAGATCTCCTGTCGCGATCCCAGTCGCAGCACCAGTGTTCCTCTGTTACTACCGAGCCGATCTGCTTCGAAAAGCGAGCCTGAAATCTCCTGAAACCTGGGACGACTATCAAGCCTTGCTGGATTCATTGGACAAGTGGGCTCCGGGTCTCACAGCGGTCGAGCCCTTAGCCCCAGATTCGCGCGCCGCCCTGCTCTTTGCCAGATCGCTGGCCTATGTGAAGCACCCCGAGAACTATTCCGTCTGGTTCGATCTCGAATCGGGCCAGCCGGTCCTCGAGACACCCGGGTTCCAAGCAGCGGTTGAATCAGCGCAGAACGCCTGGAAGAAGATGCCGCCAGCGATCTCCGAACTCACTCCGCTGCAATGTCGCCATCAGATCCTGGAAGGCAAAGCCGCGCTTGCGATCGGTGCTGAACCGACGATGACTACCAAAGATGTTGTCCGAGCCGAATCCATCGAGATCGGTGTTTGCCGTCTGCCAGGGTCCCGTCGCGTCTATAACACGAATTCGAAACGTTGGGACAGCATCCCGATGTCTGGCGTGCATGGTCCCACGCTGAGCGGTTTCGACGGCTGGGCCATCGGCGTCGGCACCGCGGATAGCGGAAACGGTACCGATGCGGCCTTGAATCTGCTCGCCAGCTTGGCCGGGGATCAATTCGAATCGAACTGGGCCTCGCTCCCAAAGACGCCGTGCCGCGAAAGTCAGGTAACCACGGCCGCCAGTTGGCACGAATCGGGCCTGACATTGGAGGAAGCCAGCAAAGCCGTCGACACAGCCGCTCTCACGTTAAGAGACAACCAGGTTGTCGCAGATTTGCCCATTCCAAAGTCAGCCCAATTCCGACAAGCGACGAATGAAGTCATCGCTCGATTGCTTAAAGAGGAATTCGATGCGACAGCGGCCGTCCAGCAGTGGCAAGTCGACTTTGCGACGATCGTCAAAGAAATCGGAGCCGACACCATTCGAGCCGACTATCGTCGCGGGCTAGGACTACCAGCCTTGAATTCGTCTGAGAAGACGAGGTAAGCGACCTCACTTCACCGTTTTGGGTGCCGCTGGCGACGGCTTTGCTTTGCCAGTGTCTTAGCGAAGTGGTAATCAGCCGACAACGCATGCTGATGTTGATTGTTACCCAGTCGCCCCACGCGAGAAGTGGCAAAAAGACAACGGCAATTGTATCGTCCAAGTCCTACCTCACGGATCGCCCCTCAAGGACTTGAGCCATGTCTGCCGCAGATTTTCCCATCGATTGGTGTCGCGATCAGTTTCCCGCTCTCAAGCGAACTGTGGCAGGTCAACCAGTCGCCTTCTTCGACGGTCCCGGCGGAAGCCAGGTTCCACAGCGTGTTATCGATGCCGTCAGTGGCTACCTGGGAAATACGAATGCTAATCGCGGTGGCCGCTATGCGACGGCGTTCGAGAGTGACGAACTGCTGGAGGCCGCGCATGTCAATCTCGCGGAATTCGTCGGCACGCCAGATCCCAAATCGATCATCTTCGGCGCCAACATGACCACGTTGACATTTGCCCTCAGTCGGGCCATCGGTCGCACGTGGCAGACGGGTGACGAGGTGATCGTGACTCGATTGGATCACGATGGTAATGTCACCCCCTGGGTGCTGGCCGCGCATGATGCCGGTGCAGTCGTCCACTATGTCGATTTTTACGAATCCGACTGCACGCTGGATCTCGACGATTTTAAAGCCAAGTTGTCATCGAAGACTCGGTTCGTCGCCGTCGGTTGCGCCTCGAATATTGTGGGGAGCATCAATCCCGTTCATGAAATCTGCCGACTGGCTCATCTGGTTGAGGCCGAAGTCTTTCTGGATGCCGTCCATTACGCACCGCATGGACTACCCGATTTCACGGGCTGGGATTGTGACTGGCTGGCCTGTTCCGCCTACAAATTCTTCGGGCCTCACGTCGGGATCCTTTGTGGTCGCCCGGAACTATTGAAGTTGCTGGCACCGTACAAACTTCGCCCCGTCACTGAAGAACTTCCCGGTCGTTGGATGACCGGGACGCAAAACTTTGAAGGGATCGCCGGGGCGAATGCCGCGATTGAGTACCTCGTCGACCTGGGCAAGCAGGTTGGTTCGCTGTCGCACACAATGCGGCCTCTGCTGGCGGCGGCTTATGCAGCAATCGCCGACTACGAAAGAGAACTTGCAGCGGCGCTGCTAACCGGCCTATTGACGATCCCACAGATTAAAGTGCTGGGGCTGACCGATCTCGACCGCCTGCAGGATCGAACGCCAACGGTCAGCTTCGTCCATGAGAAACTGGCCGCCGTCGAGATCGCCGAGCGGCTTGGGCAACTCGGCCTGTTCGTCGGTCACGGCAACTTTTACGCGTTGCAACTGACCGAAAAATTGGGACTCGAACCGCAAGGTGTGACCCGCGTCGGCCTGATGCACTACAATACGCAATCTGAAGTGGACCGGCTTTTGGACGCCCTGCGAAGCCTTTAATGGCAACCGCGATCTTGCTTCTTGCCG
>CBIHQO010000686.1:0-4185 GCA_966211735.1 uncultured Schlesneria sp. | reverse complement strand
CGGGCAGGGCGTACATCACGCTGTCCGCGTAGGCGACCTTTACTGCGGCTGCTTCAGGGCTGCCGGCCTTGGCCTTGAACTTCACGTTTCGCTTCAGCACGTGAATCTTGTCGCCGACCTTGCGGAAGGACCAGAGGACTTCATCGCCCCACATGATTCCACCGATGACCATCCCCTGGCTCACGCCACGGGCGATCGAGCTCAGCATCAGATAGTCCTGGCCCATCTGATTCTGCTTCAGGTCGACCAGGATCTGCTGGTCCTTGAAGTACGCGGTCCACAGTCCCTCGACCTTTTTCGTTCCCGTCGTCAACTGCTCGAATTTCGAGGGTGCGGGCGTGGTCGTGGCCGCGGGTGTGGCAGACTGACCGTAGGCTGTGGTGCCTCCCGTGATTGCCACCAGTGAAATCCAGACGAAGATTCGACCCATGGTATCCTTCATACGCATTATTCCTGCGGAACGAGGCACCTTTGGGGTTGCCTCAGAATAGTCAGCCTAAATCACCCAGTCTCAAGATTATGGCACGAGACAGAGGCAACTTGCACGTCTTCGTTGCATAAATCCGATTCAGGCCGAACCGTTTATTCGGAGAATACGGAAGAGTGGGGCGTCCCCCTCGCGTCTACTACGCCGGGGCAGGCACCGCTTGTTGGCTGAACATGAAGAATTCGGCTGTGGAATTCATGCGTCAACGAAGACAACGACGCCAGTAATGTTGTCTTTCGAGCCACCTTCGGTCGCGGCCGCGACGATGGCTTCGGCCGTCGTTTGCGGATCCGTCCCCTGATTCAGTAGCTTTTCGAGGGTCGCGTCATCCGCGCCTCCCGTAACGCCGTCCGAGCACAGCAGGAAGCGATCGCCGACCTCAGGCTTTAGCTGGCGGGGGTTCGTTCCCTGTCCCCCTTCCTTACAACCCAAGTATTTATAGAGCACATTCTTATAGCGGTGGTTCAACGCTTCTTCAGGAGTGAGGGTCCCCGCATCGAGCAGGGCTTGCGTCAGCGAGTGGTCGGTCGTCAGTTGTTCGAGTTTCCCCTTTCGCAGCAGGTAAACTCGACTGTCACCCACGCCGCCCGCGAACATTATGCCGGCGACTTGGACCAGGAACGCGATCGTCGTTCCCATGTTTTTCAGCTTCGAATCCAATTCTCCCAGAGCCATGATCTCGTAGTTGGCCTGCGAAACGGAATCGTCAATCGCTTTGACCGCCTGGTCGCCGACAGCTCGATTGAAGTCGATCAGTTGCAGTTTTTGAGGAACTATTTCCATCGCCAACCCGCTCGCCCGCTCACCGGCAGACTGTCCCCCCATGCCGTCAGCGACAAGAAAAAATCGCTGTTGAGGGTCGACATAGCACGCATCTTCATTGTTGTCGCGCTTGCCAACGATGCTCAGTTGTCCAACTCGCAACTTCATGATGCGTTACCGAAGTCGATGTTTTAAGGTCGAAAAGCCCGATGGCTGGGCCGTCGAGTCACTACAGATTGACGAAAACTGCGGGAAAACGAAAACCACCCTAAGTTTACGGTGGGGCGAAGGAAATGGAAATCTGTCGAGAGGGAAAAAGTTGTCGTACGGGTTGCCACGTCTAAGCCGGACAAACGGCTTGCATCAGATTTGAGACGCCCAGCGTCTTCGCCGAGATCAGCATCTCGCCCGCTTCAAATCCGGCGCTTTGCCCCCACAACCGGCACTGACTTTCCACCCAGCCGAAAACCCGCTCCTTACCCGGGGGAAACTGGGTCTTATAGGCACGGATCGCCTCCAGCTTGATCGGCAGAGACGCGGTGATGTCCGTTACGAATCGGTTGCCGTTCGGCAAAACATCCAAATTCGCCAGTCCCAGCGGAAACCAAAGCTGCGACAGGATCGTATGAGCGGGTAAACCAGAGAATTCGTCGTCCCATTTCGTCAGGCGACTGTAAAACACCGCCGCATCGGTGATCTGCATCGCCTGCCAGTGGTCGGGCGAAGCCATCGGGGTCTTGTCGGCGATCCCCAGCACAATCTTCGGCCTCCATTGGCGAAAGACTCGGGCCAGTGCGATGCGAGCATGAAACGAATCGAACAGGCACCGATTCGGCAGGGTGAGCGTCAAGCGTTCGTGGACACCCAGGATTCGCGCCGCCTCACGGGCCTCCGCCAATCGGGTATCGACTCCGGGACTTCCCGGCGTCGGTTCGCCGTTCGTCAGATCGACGATTCCGACACGATACCCTTGCCGCGCCAATTGAGCCAACGTCCCGCCCACTGCGATCTCAACATCATCCGGGTGCGCCCCCACGGCGACAACATCAAGCGCTGGCGGCAGTTCAATCGTCATGAGTCACTCCCATTCATCGTTGGATCCGAACTGCCATTGTCAGTGTGGCTGTGGAGCAGGGCTACCCAGGTAGAACGTCTTGATCAGTTTCGCCAGGCGATGCGGATGCGTCAGATACGGATGCAGACCCGTTGAATGTAACCATTCGACATGAACGTTCGGCAAACCCTTTTCCAAGACTTCGTGTCCTGCCGTTTCCAGCGGACCCTGGCCCTCTGTCCGTACCAGCATTACGGGGCTTTTTATTTGGGACAGTTGATCTTCGAGATCGAACGCGTGAATCGCCCATGCTTTTTGGGACAGATCTGACAGCGGAATCTTTCCCGTGGATTCCACCAGGAACTCAAAGCGAGTTCCGTCGAAGGGGGGGAACCAGCGGCGATGATTCAATTCCTGGACTCGTCGCCGCCAGGGAAGGGTGCTCAGCGTGCGACTTGAACGGCGAAACCATCGAGCCAACAGCCGTTCGGTCCATGACAGTTTCCGGCTGGCAAATCCATGTTGCAGCACCAACCCCGTAATCCGATCGGGTTGCTGCAGGACTCCCTGCAGGGCCACCGCGGCACCAATCGAGGGTGCGAACACGCCAAACGAACTGTGACCCTGTTGATCGGCGACAGCAAACAGGTCATCTGCGTAGTCGTGAATCGTCGACCGGGCCCCACGACGATCCGGGGTCGAGGTCGTATCGAACAGAACACACCGGAATGAGTCACGCAATAAATACACTAACAATGCGTACAGTTCAGCAGTCCCGGTGAAGCCATTCAACAGGTACAGTGGCGGTCCTGAACCCCAGGCTCGGCCGTAGAGATGGCGCGATCCACGGTTCAATTCCCATGGTTCGCTTTCCGCATGAAAAGTATTGAGGACCTCTTGCCAGACCAGCGGTGGCGGACAGGCCTCGCCAGCGGGAACGCCGGATGCATCAAGCGGAACTCCCGACGGGACCATCATTCCCGGCAAGAGGGAAGAGGCCGTCGCGGGTGAATTCTCTGCGGGAACCGTCGCCGCCTCGGGCGAAGACTGTGACATCTCAAACCTGCATCTGGCGTCCCAAACATTTTGCCGCGGGCCGAGACGGCAGCACTACCCGACAATTCCGCGATCAGTTTCGCAGATGAGATGGTAGGCAGAAACACTATCCTCGGCGGCGCGCAATCGTTCAAGGAACTCTGTGTTCTGAAGCATTCGCCCCAGACGCGCCAGGACATGCAGATGCGTTCGAGAATCTCGACAAACAACCAGGAAGAACAGATCGGTCAGAGCACGATTCGGTGCTCCGAACGGAATCCCGGACAGAGTCCGGCCAAACGCGATCACGGATTGACCGAGCGCATCTGGTAAAGGATTGCGCGGATGCGGAATCGCGACACCGTTTTCGAATGCCGTGGAAAGGACTGTCTCGCGCTCCTGGATGGCGGTCAGTAAGGCTGCTGGCTGCCACACTTCCCACGTTCGGCCTGCCAATTCGACAAGGCTCTCTAGCACCGATCGCTTTGTTCTGGCTTCCAGAGGAACCTGTACGGTCTCCACTCGCAGCAGGGCGGCGACGGGATGCGGGTCGTTAAACTCAACGGATCGATGAGTCTGCTCCAGCACCGCCAGCTCGCGATCCGTGTATTCGCGCATTTCCTGCTCGAGCCAATGGGTGATCTCCGTGGGATGAAACTGCCATTCCCCGGAAATCTTCCGACCCGGAATCCGACCGCGATTCACAAGTTTCTCGATTTCACGGCGGTCCCGTCCCAATTGGCGGGCCAATTCGTCCAGGCTGTACCAATCGTGCGACATGGGAATGATTCCCGACAAGAAACAGAGATTAATCTGCTCTTGCCAATCAGGTGGGATGAAACATGAG
>CBIHQO010000685.1:0-4188 GCA_966211735.1 uncultured Schlesneria sp. | reverse complement strand
TCTTCATCCGAGCCCAGCTGGCATCAAAATTGGCGCGACGGGATGCACTGGAAGTATTCTACAACTGTGTCGTCCTTGGCTTTCGAGGCCTGTACATCGACTCGCAACTCGCGGCCAGCTGGGCACCGCAGCACGGCATTCCTGCAGAATTGCAAACCTGGTTGAAGCAAACTGGTCTCATGATTCGCCTCGGACAGGGATTGCCAGACCTTGCCGATGGAAATCTGGAGATCAACGGCGCCCCCCCGCTTAGGAAAAAGACACAGTTCATGTGGGGCTGCGTCGTGTTGATGATTCTCTTGATGAGTAATTTCGTCGTGTTTTCCTGGTGATGTGGTCCGGATCGAGCCCTGTTCTCTATTGGCAAGTTAGAAATGAAACCCGCAGCCACTGATCAACCGCCCTCCAAGAAGCCCGGGTTGATTGGCCGAATCGGTGCCTTTGGACATCGTCTTTCGCGGCCGACACGCGCGGCCATTGCGGTTGCTGTCTTTCTCGTCTCGATGGTGATCGTGGTCTGGGTCAGCTTCTGGCTCGACCCGAACAACGTTCCATGGCGTCACTCGATGTCCCTTCGGCGAATCCTGACAGTTATTGCCCTTGTCGTGATCTTGCCGTTGATTGTCTACCAAGTCACTCGCCTATGGTTGGAAGGCGATCTGCCCAAGTATCCTGACATCGACTTTGCCTGGAGTGCCGGGCTCGAGGAATTGGGCAAGCAAGGACTATCGATTGAGTCTCAACCGGTGTTTATCATCATTGGCTCCTCGGGAGACCGATTCGAAAAGGCCCTGATGGATGCATCCGAGGTGGAATACCGGCTTCGCGGAATTCCTGATGGAGCGGCGGCATTGCACTGGTATGCCGATCCCCAGGGAATCTTCCTGTGCCTGTCGACCACCAGTCGACTGAGCGCCCTATCGACGTTGCAAAGCAAGCAAGAAGAGGAGGAGCCCGATCTTGCTGTATCATCGCGTCAGCGGGAGTTGGTAGACGAACCTCTGCTTACGACTCAAGAATCGCTGGAGTTCGGAAATCGATTGGAGTATGTCTGCAGATTGTTGCATCGAGCGCGGCAGCCGGCGGCCCCCTGCAATGGTATCCTCACCGTTCTGACACTCTCCACATTCCAGTTGACGGACTCACGCATCGACGAATGGGAAAAGGTGATCCGAGCCGATTTGAATTTGCTTCAGCGAGTCCTGCAGGTCCGTTGTCCAGTCGTTGGCCTGGTGATTGGCATGGAAAAGGAACAGGGGTTTCGCGAACTCATCCGGCGCGTTGGATCGGAGCATTCTGGAGCGCGCCTCAGAAGGTTCGGTAAGGGGTTCGATCTGAATGCTGTCCCCTCCGCGGAGCAGCTGTCCTCATTCGCAATGCATGTCTCTTCGGTCTTCGAAGACTGGACATATCTGCTATTTCGGCAACCAGGAGCTTTGACCCGCCCAGGCAATCGCCATTTATATGCTCTTCTATGTCGGGTTCGATTGAGCTTTCAATCATCGTTAAGCCGCTTGTTGGCAAAAGGATTCGGCCACAGACCGAATTCTTCCGGTGGCGAAGATCCCATGATGTTCGCGGGATGTTACTTTGCTGCCACCGGGGAAACGCCTGACCGGCAGGCGTTTGTCAGGGGTGTCATCGACAAGCTGTACGACGAACAGGAATCGCTGCAATGGACGGGTGAGGCGATCTCGGAATCTCGCCGCTATACCCGGTTGTCAAAGATCGTCTGGATGATTAATGGTATTTGCACCGCCACCTTGTTGACGATCGTAGTTCGTCGCCTGATGTTCCGAAATTGAACGCCGCGGCAGAGGTTGCCGATTTCCGAGTTCATCGTCGCCAACCCCATTGACGTGGGAGGGCCGGCCGCAGAAAACGTACCGTACTTCGTTGCCTCGGAGCGATGCCAATGCTAGAGTCACCCCGCGTTCGAGCCTCATGTCGCGATTCGGAACAGGATGTCAATTAGGCGTTTCGAATGCTCGACATCGACTTACTGCTGAAAGAGATTGCTTCCGACTCGCCGTGCGGCGAGAACATGGAATACGATCCTTTATATGGTGAAATGGAACGGGCCGCGACTGGCAAGCCTGAACAGCAGTTCGGCAATACGGTCATTCCCGCCGAAGAGCCCAAGTATCGCGACGTGCAGAGGCTTGCGCTGGATCTTCTGTTCAAAACAAAGGATCTTCGTGTCGCCACTGAACTGGCCCGAGCCGAACTGGCACTCAATGGGCTGCAATCTTTTGCCACTGCCCTGGAATTAATCCGAGGCTATGTCGAGCGATACTGGAGTACAGTTCATCCGCAGCTTGATCCCGACGACGGAAATGATCCTGCATTCCGCGTGAACATTCTCGAATCGCTTTGCGATGAGCCAAAGACTGTTCGACTGTTGCGGATGACGCCACTGGTTAGCTCTCGCACATTCGGCCGGTTCAATTTGCGGGATGTCGCTGTCGCCGATGGTGAAGTTGCGGCCGGCCAAGGTGTGACGAACCCGCCTGACTGGTCAAAGATCAATGCGGCATTCGAGGAAAGTTCTGTTGAAGAACTTAAGGTTAACTCTGCCGCGGTTGCGTCGGCGATCGAGCATTTGAATTCCATTCAGCAGCTTTTTGCGGCTGCGGTTGGATCTGGAAATGGCGTCAATTTTCGCCAATTGCTGGTACCACTGCAGTCGGCAGATAAGATCCTTTCGGCTCAGCGAGCAAGGCGAGGCATTACAACTGAGGCCGAAGAGACTGCCGCTGAAGCCGCGGCTGAAGCAGGCGATGCAGAGGCATCATCCCGCGGAGCGTCCACTCGTCTATCAGGATCAATCACCACGCGCGATGATGTCGTGGTCGCCCTGCAAAAAATCACTGACTATTATGCGACATACGAGCCATCCAGTCCGCTGCCACTGCTGCTGCAGCGTTGCAAGCGGCTGGTGTCGGCAAGTTTCCTGGAGATCATTCAAGATCTGGCACCAGATGTTCTGTCACAGATCTCGGCGATGGGAGGTCCGAAAGACGAATGATTTTTACGACATTCGGATGCTACGGTCTTGAGTCATAGACATGGCCGTGCATTTCGGTGGTGATTCGTTACTGGGTGGCGCCCTGATTTTCGCGCGATTCATGTCCGGACTTGGAATTCACATGCAAAACCGACTTTCCTCACTCTAGGGAGAACCTGATGGCCAAGCAAAGCAGTCAGAAATTCATCGCGCGCAATCGTGCTCCGCGCGTCCAGATCGAATACGATGTCGAGGTTTATGGGGCTCAAAAGAAAGTCCAGCTTCCGTTTGTGATGGGTGTGCTGGCAGACCTGTCGGGGAATTCCGCCGAACCGCTGGCACCTGTGGCCGAACGCAAGTTCCTGGAAATCGACATCGACAACTTCGACGATCGCCTGAAGGCAATGAAGCCCCGGACAGCGTTTGCAGTGCCAAATACGTTGTCGGGCGAGGGCAATCTGATGGTGGATCTGACTTTTGAAAGCATGGATGACTTTTCGCCGGCTGCCATCGCTCGCAAAGTTGAGCCGCTGCGTAAGTTGATGGAAACGCGACAGCAACTGTCAAATCTCATGACCTATATGGATGGGAAAGGCGGAGCCGAAGAACTGATCAGCAAAGTCCTGAAGGATCCGGCTCTTCTGCAATCCCTCGCATCTGCTCCGAAGCCCGAAGCCACCAAAGAGGAATCCGCCCAATGAGCGACGCCCAACTGACACCGCAATCCCAATCCGGCGGCACGATCGAGGCGAGCGAATTCTCGCAATTGCTGAATCGCGAGTTCAAACCGACATCGGACCGCGCACAGGAAGCCGTTGAGACGGCTGTTCGAACTCTGGCAGCACAGGCTCTGGAAAATGCCGCCGTGATTTCTGACGATGTCTTGAAGAGCATTGAATCGATCATCGCCGAGATCGATAAGAAGCTCTCCGAGCAAATTAATCTCGTCATGCACCATGCTGATTATCAGAAGCTCGAAGGTGCCTGGCGAGGGTTGCATCACCTTGTCACCCACACCGAAACCGACGAACTGCTGAAAATTCGGGTGATGAACGTTTCCAAGAACGAAGTCGCCAAAACGTTGAAGAAGTACAAGGGGACGGCTTGGGATCAGAGCCCGATTTTCAAGAAGGCATACGAAGAGGAGTACGGTCAGTTCGGCGGTGAGCCGTTTGGCTGCT
>CBIHQO010000684.1:0-4206 GCA_966211735.1 uncultured Schlesneria sp. | reverse complement strand
TGAAATTTCAAATTTGAGATTTGCAATGTTCCGTCATCAACGTCGCCAATCTCGCCAAGAGATTGGGCAGAAGTCGATGTGCTGACAAAGTTCAACGGCGTTCAGAGGTCATCACGTCTGGTGTAGGGTGTCGTGGAGTCTTCGAAACGCACCAGTCTTTATGCCTTTCTGAGCGGGCGGCGTCAGCCCCCTGGCTCTTTTCCCGGGCGCAAGCCCCTCTTTCAGTTCGCTCTTTGACAATCAAGTAGATCACAAGGTTCTGTCACACAGATCGCGCATGAAGGTCGCCTTAAGTAGCCTTCTCGCTCCGCGAGAAGTATGCCAACCGCAAATCCGCGCACCCTGATACACCGGAACCCAATGGCAATCACAGCCTCCCCGTTCATCGGCTGACTTCTCGGCGGAGCGAGAAGGCTACTTAGGCGATCAGTCAGGTCGCTGAGCGCCCCCAACCGTCTGTCGCTTAGCCCTCAGCCCTTGGCCCTCAGCTATCTCGACACGTGTCCGGGACGATTTGTTTAAAAGGGGGCAGCCAGCGTTTAAGATACCGACGGTCTCAGTGCCCGCCTCGAAGGTGGGCGGGGCAGAAGTCATCCTGGTCCTGGAGTGAACTCAATGGCTGATAAGAAGTCTCCGCAGTCGGCGAAAGCCACGGGAAAGCAGGTCGCTGCGAAGGCCACTCAATCGACTAAAGGGGTTGCCAAGTCTGCTCCTGACAAGCCCAGGAAAGCGGTCTCGAAGAAAGTGGTAGCTCAAGCGAAGGCCCCGAAACCCCCAGCCATGAAGAGGAAGACCGCCACCGCGAAGCCGGTCAAGCTGCTCTCGGGCGGCAACCCGCAGATTGCCAAGGCCGACGGTGATGCTCCCGTGCAGACTTACATCGCGGCGATGCCGGGTTGGAAAGGTGATGTCGGTCGCCGCCTTGACGCAATCATCGAGCGGACCGTGCCCAATGTCCGAAAAGGGGTCAGGTGGAACACTCCCTTCTATGGCATCGACGACGACGGCTGGTTCCTCGCCTTTCACTGCATCACGAAGTACATCAAGGTGTCGTTCTTCCGCGGGACATCGCTGCAGCCGGTCCCTCCGGTCGAATCCAAGCAAAAGGAAGTGCGCTACCTGCACATCTATGAAGACGGCCAGTTTGACGAAGCACAGTTCGTTGACTGGGTGAAGCAAGCCAGCCTATTGCCCGGCGAACACATGTAAGTCATTGAGTGACGGTTCGTGTGGCAACGGAGAGTTAGAGATGTCTGCTGATCCATCGCCAGATTTGCGGGAGTTCCAAATTGAAGAAGCCGGATCTACAGGTGGGCATTGCGAGTGCTGTGGAACGACCACGAAACGCGTCTGGGGATTTGTTCACCGCAATGCCGAGCCTGTCGGTGCTTACTTTGTCGCCTGGACTCAAGCCAAACCCGATCATGGAGCCAAGTTCGATTTGATTCTTGGGAAGTGGGGAAATGCCGCGATCAAGGATGACCGCTACGCAGTAGCGCTGGATTACCGGTTGATTGAAGGAACTCCACAGTTCATGGTTGTTGATGCGATCAACCGTGCGACTTCAGGAAGCCCTCTCGTGGGTGCGGCCCTCAAGCGAACGGATGTGATTGGAACTCCGTTAGCACTACAAGTCTTCGCCATTGTGGATGCTGTCTATATGTCTGACAGTGCGGGAGAATTGCGTCTGTGGAACGAACACTAAGTGTGGTGGCTTCATCCGTCACAAAGCAAAGCGACAACAACTCATGAAAAAGAAGAGCAGCGCGAAAGCAGAATCAGCGTCTCTGCCACAGTCAGTCGAAGCAAAAATCAACGAGCTCAGCGACTGGCGAAGCGAGATGCTGGGTCGGGTTCGTACGCTTATCCAGCAGGCCGACCCTGAAGTCGTCGAGGAAGTGAAGTGGCGGAAGCCGTCCAACGGGATGCTCGGGGTTCCGGTGTGGTCGCATGCCGGAATCATCTGCACCGGTGAGACCTACAAGACCGCCGTGAAGCTGACCTTCGCCAAAGGGGCCTCGCTCGAAGATCCCGCAGGCCTGTTCAACTCCAGCCTCGAAGGCAACACTCGGCGAGCCATCGACATTCATGAAGGAGACAGGATCAACGACAAGGCGTTCAAGGCACTCATTCGCGCAGCGGTCGCGCTGAATACGTCCAAGTGAGACCGCGCCATCACCTATGAATTGAACCGCTCTTTCAAAAACGCTTTCAGTGCGGCATTGCGAATGTGCCCCAACTGTGTGAACCGTAGCCGAATGACATCGAGGCCGTCGCGATGTGGTTCGATTCCGGGCTCGATGCCGAAGGCCGCGACTTGCCCGAGTTGGATCGAGCCGGTCGGGACGAAGACATTCAAGTCGACTCCGGCGGGGCGCTTGGTGACGATGTTGGCCAGCGGCGTTTTGCCTGCGGCAAAGTTGACGACGACCTTCTGCGTCCAATCGATTTTCGCGTCCGGCAGCAGTGTTTCGAGCAGCGCGACCACTTCTTCCAGAACCTCCACATCCCACTCGATCGATCCGGACAGGAACCCCTTCCGCATCAGGTGCCACTTGCGTCCGAGTTTCTTCCAGGGGGTCAGGTCTTCAATGTCCAACGCGCCGGCGTTCGCTCGTTCCAGGAACGATTCGCGGGCCTTGGCGAAGAACTTGGTGAACGCCTTGGATTCGATGTCGGCAGGATCGACCAGCGACACGGTGACATCTTCGAACGGGCCATTCGCCGCCGGACGAATCTGCACGCGCGGTTGTCGGTTGTAGACGGGAATGTCGTCCAGATCATTCACGTCCTGCAGGCCCAGTTCGGCCAGCAACGTCGCTTCATCAAACGTCTTCTTGCCGACGCGGAACTTCAGCGACAGCAGCCATTCGTCACCCGTATACGCGTGCAGGAACCAGCCATACGACTTGGTTTTGCCAGTCACTTCGACGGTGCTGCGTTCGGCCCAGTTGGTCGGCGCGAACTCACCCGAGGCTTCGATCTGGTCGATGATCTGCGTCAGCATGTCGCCCTTCCAGCGACGCGGTTTGCCGTTGTTGGCCAGCCCGGTCTCGGTGTGCCACTTGCGACCGTCGACTTCCCAAGGCATCCTGGCTTCGGCACCGATTGACTTCGGATCAACGTCCCCCGCCTTCTTCTTGCGAGCCGCCACGGCATCGAACGAATCGCGATTGCCGCGACTCCCTTCCGCTAGTACGCCCGCCAGAATCTCGCCGGTCAACGAACGATGAACGCCGTTCGACGCGACACCCGTTTGCTTGCGGCCTGGCGTTTCACCCTTGGGCAACTGCTGCAGAGCGTACTCGGCAACCTGTTCCGGTGTTCCCTGAGCAACGATCCAGCCCCCTTCACTACCCGCCTGCGGCCCCACATCGACAACCCAGTCGGCGGTCTTGATGACGTCCAGATTGTGCTCGATCACCACGACCGTGTTACCCGCATCCACCAAGCTGTTCAGGATCTTGAGCAGCTTGCGGATGTCGTCAAAGTGCAGACCGGTGGTCGGTTCATCAAGCAGATACAGCGTCTTGCCCGACTGAGGCTTCGCGAGTTCCGCGGCGAGTTTCACGCGTTGTGCTTCGCCACCAGACAACGTCGGAGCGGACTGACCCAGCGTGATGTAGTCCAGGCCGATCGCCGCCAGCACCGACAGGGGCCCACGGATCTTGGGGATGTTGTCGAACAGTTCCAAAGCCTGGCCGATCGGCATGTTCAGCACATCAGAGATACTCTTGCCGCGATATTTCACAGCCAGCGTTTCCGAGTTGTACCGCTGCCCATGACAGACATCGCACTCAACCCAGACATCGGGCAGGAAGTGCATTTCGATCAGCTTCTGCCCGTTTCCTTCGCAGGCGTCGCAACGTCCGCCGGCTCGATTGAACGTAAACCGGGCCGCTCCGTAGCCACGCACCTTGGCTTCGGGCAACTGAGCGAACAGTTCGCGGATATGTTCAAAGACGCCGGTATAAGTTGCGGGATTGGAGGCGGGCGTTGTCCCCAAGGGTTGCTGATCGACAACGATCAACTTGCTGAGGTGTTCCAGTCCCAACAGTTCGTCATAAGGACCTGGTTGAGTCGACAGGCGATGCAACTTGCGAGCAATCGCACGGGCCAGCGTATCATCGATCAACGAACTTTTGCCCGATCCACTGACACCCGTGATGGCGGTGAAGGTGCGCTCGGTGAATTCCGACAGCATGT
>CBIHQO010000683.1:0-4212 GCA_966211735.1 uncultured Schlesneria sp. | reverse complement strand
AGCCCGAGAACCCGCTGTTGATATCAACGACTGTTCATCCGGCGAAATCAAACGCCCGATAAGTTGCCTCGCTGTTGAATTCAGAACACCAACCTTTATCGGCCCAAACCCAATGGGCGACAGGACAGTAAATCAGTGTTCCCCATAACACCGAAAACAGCACCATCGAAGTGAACTTCATACGCTCCGCAAACGCGCCACAGATCAGTGCGGGGGTGATGATGAAGAACATCATCTGAAAAACCATGTGAATTGAACGAGGGATCTCATTCCCGACAGGACCAAATCGGGGCACGACTGAAACGGTGCCATTCCAAGTCGGGGCGACTCCTTGCATACCCGCGTAACCAAAGTCGCCGATCAATCCATAACCGCCGGCATCACCACTGAAGACCAGGCTGTAACCCCACAGAGCCCAGACCAGCGACATGATCCCCATCAGGAACACGCACTGCATCATCACGCCCAGAATATTTTTCTTCCGAACCAGTCCCCCATAGAACAACGACAAACCGGGTGCTGTCATCATGAGCACCAGTGCTGACGCAGTAAGCGACCAGGCAATGTCCGCTCCGATAAATGGGGCCGCGGCGACTGCTGCGGACCCGACTGCGGCCTCTTCGGCCAAGACGCTACTCGAACAGAAACACCACAAACTAGCGACCGCGAGCGCGGACCTACACCAAAGCTTCACACTGATCTCCTTGAGCACTAAAGAGATGCTAGAAACTGCTTGCTGGCAAACGCTGCCAGTCGATTCAGGTTTTTCGTCGCTTCCCTTGTTCCGATGGCCAGGAAGGCGACTGTCCCTTAGGCAAGTCGCGTGCCGCCTTTTTTCGCGGCATCCTTTCCTTCGTACTGAGCGAACGGTATAGCCGTGGCGATTCCGGGAGCTGCCAGGGATTTCGCCGAAGTGGAGAGGTTCTCGACGCGGTACCAAAGCTGGATCGCCATCGAGTATCCTGCAGGTCTCTCGCAAAACTAACCTTTCAGTCTCAAATAGATCTCGGAGCCCACTGAGTTGCATCACGTGTTCTACGTCATCGGCGGACTCGCTATCGGCTTCCTCCTGAGTTGCTGGGTGGAAAGCATGAGCCAGAGCGAACGGCGGCATTGCGGCTGGCCGATCCTTCCCCCGACGACGCGCTGGAAGAGGGGGGCCGCGATCGTGCTGGTCACGGCGATCTTGTTCACCAGTTATCTGATCGTCGCCGACGAATGGCGCTGGCTCGACATCGAGGAAGTCCAGCCCTCCGCCATCGGGCGCAGGGCGCGGCTAATATATCATCTGCTGTTGATCTGTTTTCTGGTCGCGGCCACCGCCATCGATTTCGACTGCTACGTCATTCCCGATCAGATCACCTTACCTGGAACGCTGGTCGGCGTGCTGGCTGCCTGTGTCTTCGGCGAGTTGCAACTGTGCCACTGGTGGGTTGACTGGCATGCCGCGATTCCTCATCTCCGCGGTCCGACGATTCCCGCGTGGTACGACACCCACCGCGTCCTGCATGCGCTCGCCTGGAGTCTCTCGGGACTCGCCACGGGTGCGATCATGACTTGGATCGCGCGCTGGATCAGCTCGCGGGTGTTGGGTCAGGAGGCGATGGGTTTGGGGGATGTCACGCTGATGGCGATGATCGGCAGCTTCGTGGGCTGGCAAGCGATCATCCTCGTCTTTCTGTTCGCTCCCCTGGCGGGACTGACGGTGGGAGTCCTGATCAAATTGATCTCGGGCAAGACCTATCTTCCCTATGGGCCATGGCTCAGCCTGGCAGCAGGATTTGTCCTGTTCCGCTGGGCCTGGCTGTGGGGCAAGACTCGATTGATCTTCAGCGACTGGCTGGGGATGGCGATGCTGGCCGGCATCGGAGCGGTAGGGTTCGTCGCCTTGCTGATCCTGGTGCGACTGTATCGAGCGATACCGGGACGCGTGCCGAATACAGGTAAGCTGTAAAGGACGATGCGCGATTTTGCCAACTGGAATACGTCGTGGGATGGGCTCAGGTCTTGGACGGAAGTCTTGCCTTCTGGGTTCATCGGACGCTGCGAAGAATGACGGATTGGAAATCCGTCCTACGAGAAGAGATCAGCCGCGATCGCATCGTTGAGTTGACGTGTCCGCCGGTTGTGCTGGCCTTCGCCGGCGCGACCGTTAAAGAAATAGGCGACGACTAGCCCCGTTTCTGGATCGCACCAGCCCTGCGAGCACTGGGCACCCCCGTGGCCGAAGGCGCGTGGTGAACACGACTGCCCGTAGCCGTAGGGAACCGTGGACGCGCCGTAGCGATTGGAATCGATGATGACTCCCAATCAGAAGTCGATCACATGCCCCAAGGTCGTGTCGTACTCACCAACTCTGTGCCGGGCGGTCATCGCAGCGACCGCCTGCGGGCTGAGAATCCTCGCGTTCTCCCACGCCCCTTCATTCAACAACATCTCATAGAAACGCCCGAGTTCGCGAATCGGCCCCCACGTGTTTCCTCCGGGTGACGGAGTTGCCACTCGCGCGGGAGCATCCCAATCCAGCAGACGAAGCTCCGCCTGATCCCGAGTGTAAATTCCCCCGATCCTTGAGCCGTACTCGCGATGTCGCTCGATCGGCATCGCGGCCCACGTATCGTTCATCTGTAGCGGTCGCAACAGGCGATCCTGCAGAATATCGGCATAGGGTCTGCCTTCGATTCTTTGCAGAATCTCACCCAGGACGAACCAACTCGACGCAGTGTGATAACCGGCCGTTCTGCCAACGATCCAATCCGCTTCCAGCGGTGCGGCACAAATCCGCTCGAGCGTTTCCTGCCATTCCACATCAGGCCAGCCAGTCTCGACATTGCGGAAGCCACCGGTATGCGTCAGCAGATGACGAACGGTGATCTTCTCTTTCCCCTGCTGCCCGAATTCAGGGAGAAAGCGAGTCACCAGATCGTCTAACCTCAGGTCTGCCCGCTCCCAGGCCTGCAGGATCGCGACGGCGGTCAGTGGCTTCCCTGACGACAACCACAAATTGATCGTCTCGGGCGTCATCGGACGATCGGGACGCGACATTCCGATGCCGGTATCGGCCAACATCCGTCCATTCAGCGAGACATAGATCTGGCAACCCGTGTGCAGACCCCGCTCGACACCCAGGTCGATCACGGCGCTCGCCAGAGGAAACGTGGCTCGAAATGTGGACTCAATCATAGTTTCAACTCGCAATCACAGAATCTCGCGTCGCGATCGATCGGATGGGGCAGCGTAGACGGTACCGTCCGTGTGCTGCAAGTCTTCACGATGGATGGTGCGACTCGCTGTGGACGGCGAAGTTGCGAGTGAATCGCGCCACGTAGCCATGTCGCCTGGCGAGAAGTAAGCCAACTGCGAATCCACGTGCCCTGATGCAACGGAGCGGCATGGCAATCACGGCGTCGCGTTCATCAGCCCGCTTCTCCGAGAGCAAGCAGGCGACTTTGGGAGATCCACTCACGGCCTCTCCCTGCATTGTGACAAAGGCGATTGCCCTGCTCCCCTGCTCCGTCACGCGGCCATTCAATCGACAGCACCGCTACTCATCAATTTGAGCCACCTTCTCTGAAAGTTGTTCGACGGCCTTCAAGAACCGCTTACGAACCTTCTCGGGAAGCTTGGCAAATTGCTTGTTGAACTGCGAGTTCATTGCGCCGTGACAGCGTTCAATTGCGGACGTCATACGCTTGACCAACTGCTCGGTGGTCGGTTCCTGTCGCTCGCTGTTTTCTCGAGGGGGGGCCGTGGCAGCGTCTTCTCGAAAGGGAGCATACTCGGAACTCGCTGCGGGTTGATTGCCACCCGCCGCCAAAGCCGCAGTGTGCAGTCCCTCTGACGGAGCGGATTCCGCCGCGAACGATTCTCGGGCCGGAGCGGCCTCACCGGGGAATGCCAGCTCGACGGGGCCGAATCCCATCGACTCATCGTTGGAGACTTCGCTCAAATCTTCGCCATGCTGAGCCCGTCGCCAGGCTCGCATCTCAGCAACACCTGCCTGAACGTCTTGAGCCCACTGCAGACATTCCGCGGCGTCATCCCAATTCAGCGAGGCGTAGAAGTGAGACCACTTCAGATTCGCGTAGTTCCCGCAGACATCGCCAAAAGTTTCCCAGACTCGTCGTCGCTGGTAAACCTGATCCGGACTCAACCCCACCAGTGACGCAAAGTCCGCATCGGTTCGTCCTCGAGCGAATCGCTTGGTCCACT
>CBIHQO010000682.1:0-4214 GCA_966211735.1 uncultured Schlesneria sp. | reverse complement strand
GGGGTTGTTGGTATAACCCACCGCCCCCACCCCCCCACCCCCCCCCCCCGCAAAACCCGGGCCCGGGCTTGGCGCCCCCCCGCCACCGTTTGCGTCTCTCGCACCCACAGCACCGCCTCTTCGGGGTTATCCTCCAATAGTGCGATGATTCCCAACATCGAAGCTCTGTTATGAGCCATGTCTAACGAACTTGCGGCGGAAAACTCCAGTACCTGCTGCTTCAGTTCGGTGAGTTGATCTAATTCCGCCGCAGCCAGCACCAGCAAGATCGCCGGACAGACAAAATTGCCGCCTGTCTGCACGCAACGCGAGTCAAACGCCTGCCGTGCCTCCGCCGTTGCTACATCAATCGGATGATTGTTAAGTGCCGGTGGGGCGGGATGCGTTGGGGTAAATGATCCCGATGTTCGCAGTAAATCACTTGATTCGTTGGGCAGCACCCAGCGTTTCAGAAACCTAAATCGCTCGGGTGTCTCCAATGTTACGGCGCGTCGATAGATCGCAAATGCGTTGTCAGAGAAATAGTTTTCGCCGATGACATGCGTTAAGAAGCGGGAATCTGGTAGCGGCTCTGCCGGCGTTGGTACCTCGATCGCGGCTCGCACGTCCTCGAACGACTTAGGCCAATCTCCGGTCAGCACGACATTCCGCACTCGAAGATCTGATCGAGCAGCATCGTGATAGAAACCAAACCGGCGGCTGCTGGTTGCCGACACGTCTTCGGAAGCGATCGGCTTGTCGTTCAGTTCGATTGTCAGCTTGCCACCGCGCAACGATAACTTGATCGAGTTCCACCCGTTGGCGATCACATTTGCGGATCCATTTAACACCGTTGTTGCCAGTCGCCCATCCAGTCGCGACCACTCTGAGCCCACTTCGCCGGTTTCAATGCGACGGTCCTCACCAAGCAAATACACGACGTCTCCAAACGTCGGATGAGCGATCGTCTTGGTGGGTTCATGGAAGAATTCGTATCGGAGCGACTCGCCGTTTCTCAGTGGTCGCTGATACGACAGCCACGATGCCGCCTTATCAGACCAGAAACTCGACCGACGAGCAGACCGCAATTCCCCATCGACAAGCGTCCAGTCAGTCTGTGTTTGGTTGGCTGCGACGGGTTCACCTTGCATCGTCCCGTCATCTTCGACAGTCATCACGGAGTCACGCATATTCCGGGTCACTTTGACCTGGATGAATCGCCGCGCTGGCAGTGCGTCTGGCTTCGTTTCCCCAAAGTAAGAAGCGACCCAACCTCTTAGCCGGGAATCACCCAACAGAGCCAGTTCGCGTGGGATCGTTGGCGAACCGGTAATCCGCAAGTTTCGGTACGTCGGCGTGAAGCCCACCTTCCCACCGAGCGTCAGCCACGGTGCCGAACTTCCCGGATGATCTTCCAGGATCAATTGCCCATTCGCGAAATGGCGGACGGTGTCGCCATCGACCTGAATCGTGTAGCGATTCCAGGGACTTCGGTGGAGAAGGTTCGTCATCTTCGGACTGACTGAAAAGCCCGCTCCTCCTTTACCACTGATGTACACCTATTCGGTGTTGGCAAACATCTGACACGAAACACCGCCGTAACCAGCAAGTCCCTCGGTCCAGCCACCTTCACGACACTCGGCATTAAATTCAAACGCCCCCGTTAACGGCACTGCAAAGCACAAGTCAGATTCCTGACCATTCGAGACATGCGACAGATATGCTTCATGGGTGAACCAAGTCGGCGGTAGCGCGCCAAGTTCGCGTTCGCCGGCCGTTGCGAAGCCAACTGCTTCCCACATCTTTGGCCGCAGCTTTGACCAGTTGTCGTAAACGGAAGACTCACGACTGTCCGTGCGGGACCTATTGAGTTCAACGCCCGACCGGGAAGCGACGGTACCACCTGTGGATCGAAGTCGGATCAACTCAGTCAGCGCCAGGCGAAAGTGGTCGCGGATTCGCGCCGCTTGCGTCCGTTGGGCATGCTCGATGAGTTGAAGCATCAAGGTTTCAGCGACTTCGCGCCATTCCGGATGCAGCGCCGCTTCAACGGTGATGACATATGTATCGAGTGGGGGTTGTGGCTTGTTAGCCAGTTCCCACGGCGGTACTTGCTTCGTGGTTACAGCCAGAAGTTCGGTCAGTCGCGCAGGAACCGCATTCGCAGCGGTTCTTGGCGCACCGGAAGCAGAGTCATTCGCTCGATTCGACGAGCCATCTCGCATGACGAGCGCAAGTGTCAGCAAGGATTTTACTGAAGCCGTTTGAACGGGAATTGCGTTTACTTCCTGAATCAACTCGTCGAGTTTGCCAACTTCGCGAGCACTGGCGATCAACTCCCAATTCGTGCTGTAGACATCGTGCAATAGCCCTGAACCCAGTTGCGGGAGCAATTCGGGCGATACCAAATCGATTAGAGAACGAACTTCCATTCGATCTCCGTTCGGCAGCGACCACTTTCGCAACACTTCGTAGCGATTGGCCGGCGGGAGCTTCCGCAATTCACGCCCCGCTCGGGCGGCGAGGTTATTTGTGCTCGGTCCTTGGCTATACCGCAGGGCTCGCGGATCTGGAACTACCGACGCAATATCCAGACCTTCGACGACGGCCCCCGCATCCAGCAAGACTGCTGCCGCTCCCTGCCTGAGGACGTGATCCAGAAATGTTGCATAGTCCGGACCAAGGCGCTGATTGTTTTGAGGTTTCGCGATCGCTGCCAACGCACAGCGCTTCGCATCTTCTGGTCTTCCGGCTTGCACGTGTAGCTCGGCTGCTCGCATCAGCAGTGACACCGCGTTTAACTGAAAAGCCGATTCCGCAGGTAACGTCAACGCTCGATGAACGATCGCCTCCAGCAGTTCGGTCGCTGTTTTCTCCGACCTCGAATTGTGCAAAGCGAATGAAACTGCGTGACAGACATATTCGAGTTGCGCGTCGCCTGTCCGATCAATGCCGTCGATCAACTCTTTGAGCAATGAGTTCGTTCGATCGATATCATTCATCGCAATCGCGAGTTGTACTCCGATGACGCGTGCCGCAGTGACATCGAACGTTGATGCTCCGAGATTCTTCTTCACGGCATCCGCTGGCTGCGCGCTCTTCGGCGCGTCAGCCAGCGGGTTGCTTTTCATCACACTTTGTAATCGTTCCTGCAATTCCTTCATTTGCTTCGCAGCCACCGACCAGCGAACCAATTCGGCCCCCACACTTTCCGGTGCCGGGATTCGCGAGTTCTGCCGAGTCAGTGCTCGGATATCCGAAGTCAGTCGAGTCTGGGCCGGAAATGGATAGATTCGGGCGGAAGGTCGTGTCGGCAAAACAACGTCTCGCAAGATCTGAGCCACTTCCTCGGGCGGTGCATTTTTTGCGTCCCAAAGATTCGATAGGCGCAGTACGTTGAGGCCGACGGTTTGCATATCCAGGTCATTGAAGGGTTCTTTAGCTCCGAGGTCAGCAAATGCGGCACGAGCCGACTTCAGCGACCCTTCGAGGTCTCCCTTGTCTGCTTGCTCCAAAGCCAGCACCAACTGCTCGTGCCCCTGAAACGCTGCGCGCACAGCCGGGCGGGGGCGTCCGATGAGACCTTGAATGAATTCGAACTGTGCCGCAGCTGTTCGTGGTTGCGATAACACGCAAGCGACAAGCAGCATCGCCCCGGACAAATGACCGCCCCGCTTCGACATTGGCATACCTTATTCGAAATCCACTTCAGCGCAACCCACTAATCCCGTCAACATCCAGATCACAATCTCTCCACACTAGGCCAGACCCACGGACCGCCGCCAGATCCATTCCGCTGTGAGTAGTCCCAACAACCACGTCCAGAGCCACCAAGTGCTCCACAATGGTGTTTTCTTGACAATCGGAGAGCCGACCTTCATCGGAACGTCGCGCAGCACGTCAGCGAGCTGACTGGCATCGCTGATAACGCGACCACCCGAACATTTGGCAATCGATTTCAGCAGGTCATGATTCGGAAAAGGATTCTGTTGCTCAAACGGGTCGTGCAAGATCTGGATGTCGAGTGATGTGCTGTCGACTTGCGTGAATTCTTCCATCGCCGTCAGTTCGATGCGTAACGACTGGCTGACCGAACCGACGGTCAGCGCATCGGCAATCGGCATTTCCAGGGCGAACGCCGGCTTGCCTGAATCTGCATCGACGCGCGGAAGGTTGAACTCTTCGCCCCAGGCGATGAATGGACTGGATTCGCCACTCTCGCGTGGTTTGCCATC
>CBIHQO010000681.1:0-4229 GCA_966211735.1 uncultured Schlesneria sp. | reverse complement strand
GTCCGCATGATGAAGACGTTCAGCTTCTGACGACGAATGTCTTCTTCGCCCATGTAGACCACGCAGGGCAGACCGAATCGAGCACAGGCCGTCGCCGTGGCCACACCGTGCTGTCCGGCACCGGTTTCGGCGATAACGCGTTTCTTGCCCATTCGCAGAGTCAGCAGCGCCTGGCCCATCGTATTGTTGATCTTATGAGCACCGGTGTGGTTCAGATCTTCACGCTTGAAGTAAATCTGGGCACCGCCGCACAGATCGGTCAGCCGTTCCGCGAAGTACAGCGGATTGGGACGACCGACGAACGTCTGCATCAGTTCATCGAGTCGTTGGTTGAACGCGGGGTCCGCTTTCGCACTGGCGTACTCAATCGTCAGCTCTTCGAGAGCATGCATCAGCGTTTCGGGAACAAATCGCCGCCCGAATTCCCCAAAACGCCCTTGAGCGTCAGGAACGTTGGAACTGGCTCCCATTTTCACCGCAGTATTGGACATGAAAACTCTTTTTCTGATTCTCGAAGCAGGACAGCAGCCGTCGGTATCCGCGATTATTCATGGGGCGCCACCCGAGGTCAACGCGCTCAGGAAAACTCGTCGGCTCAAGGCTGCGACTTGACGCCCGGCTTCCGATTATTCGCTCGCGGATCGACCGGCGCTGGATATTGACGCAACTTCAGGCGAAGTTCCGCCACCATTTCTGGTAATTCGGAAGCGTGGTTGCGAGTTTCCAGGGGATCCAACTCATAATCGTAGAGTTCAAGAGCCGCGTCCTCTTCGTTTTCATCAGTTCTGCGCCACTCGACGAATCGAAATCGTTCGGTTCGGATCGCTCGGCCCAAGCGAGCGTTGGGGTAGGCGTGGAATGCGTGATCACGAACTCGTGCCTGAGAGTTTTTCAGGACCGGAACCAGACTTTTCCCATCGAGCGTCTGAGGTACCTGAGGCGCGGGGAGGGCCGCAAGTTCGGCCAAAGTGGGAAAAAGATCGACGCTTTCCGCCAGTTGCCGTGTCGAAGAATTGGCCGCTGTTACACCGGGAGCACAAATCAGCAAGGGAATTCGGGTCGCCTGCTCATAATTAGTGTGCTTAGTCCAGATGCCCAAATCTCCCAGGTGGAACCCGTGATCACCCCATAACACCACAATGGTGTTGGATGACAGTTCGAGTCGATCCAACTCCAGCAGGACCTTCCCGATTTGAGCGTCAACATAGCTGGTACTGGCGTAGTAACCGTGAATGAGCTGACGTTGTAGATCCGGACCGAGTGGACCTCGTTCGGGGACGGGCAGATAGTTGGTGATCTCACCACCGCGTTTGCCGGCGACGGGTGGTGAACCGACAGGCAATGCTTGATGTTTGGCGAGAGTGAATTGTGAGGGATCGTGCATGTCCCAATACTTCTTGGGAACGCTGAACGGCAGGTGAGGTCGAGCAAAACCGACCGCCATGAAGAACGGGGTTCCCTGTTCGTTGCGACGTTTCTTCGCTGCTTTCAAACGCTCGGCGGTTTCTGTCGCGACGCGACCGTCAGCATAGGCGTCATCATCGACGACGGGTGCTTCAAAGGCCGCTCCGCGCGGCAGAGTTCCGATCGCCCCGAGCATCCGATTTTCAAAGTACGCTTCTTCGCGAGTCAACTGACCGCCGGTGCTGGCCGGGTCAACGTACTCGATCACCTTGTCTTTGAAATGAAGCACGCTGAACGAGTCGGGATCGCCCAGATTTCCGTGTCCGATATGAAACACTTTGCCAAGAGATTCAGTGTGGTAGCCGTGTCGCGCGAAGTATTGCGGCATCGTCACCGCGTCAGGAACGACATCGCGTAGACGGTTCCCAAGTCCGTAAAGCCCCGTCGAAGTCGAATGAGCTCCGAGCATCAACGTGAATCGCGACGGCGCGCAGACCGCCTGATTGCAATA
The DNA here is from genome assembly GCA_966211735.1 of uncultured Schlesneria sp. GTDB lineage: Bacteria > Planctomycetota > Planctomycetia > Planctomycetales > Planctomycetaceae > Schlesneria. Next base: position 2,314 of record CBIHQO010000681.1, on the reverse strand, counting down.
CGCCAGATCAAACCGCATCGACCGAGTAGCCAGCGAATCGATATTCGGCGACTTCGCCAGCGGATCGCCGTAGCAACCCAGTGCGGGTTTCAGGTCATCGACCAGGATCAACAGGATATTTGGTCGCTCAGCGGCACAAAGTGGCATCGCACTGAGGAACAACCAGCACAGGAGAAGAGCCGAAAGTCTTAGCATCAATTGTGCGCGCGTCGCAATGATCTAGATTCTGGAAAAGGGTCACGTTGCCCCTGGGCATGGACTGAGCATAGAACTCCCCGATTATGGGATTTTAAGTCGGCTAGACCGACTATATCCAGTTCGGACGGCCTGCCGCAACGTATGAAAACAAGCGGATGTTGTGGTATGAATAAAGTCTGATTTCGCCTCCACGAGGCAGTTAGAGATGGAACGAACATGGAACGAAAGGCGGGTCAGTGGCCAAGACTTCCCCAAAGCCATTCTGCTTAGTGTTGATGCCGTTCGATATCGCGTTTGACGACATTTACGAACTCGGAATCAAAGCGGCATGCAAGGCGGCTGGTGCTTACTGTGAGAGGATCGACGAGCAGCATTTCCATGAGACGATGCTAGATCGTATCTACAATCAGATTGCGAAAGCAGACTTCCTGGTTGCCGATATGACGGGGAGGAATGCGAATGTCTTCTACGAGGTCGGCTATGCTCACGCCCTGAACAAGAGGACGATCTTGTTGACTCAAGAAGCCGGTGACATCCCGTTCGACCTCAAGCACTACCAGCACATCGTCTATGGCGGAAGCATCACAACCCTGCGTGACAGTCTTCGGGCAAAACTTGAATGGTGTATCGACACGCCAATTGAAATTGACCCAAAAGGCACAATCGAGATCGAGATTCACAGGGGGAGTGAGAAATTGTCGAGCGGCGACATGTGCCTCAAATCGGGCCATCTTTGGCTGGCCGTCCACAATTCGTCGGGGCGGACACTTGAGGCTGACTCGTTTCGGATTGGAATTATCACAGACACTGATGTGCATTGTGGTAGGCCGAGCCTCACTGAGCAATTTGAAGAAGTTCGATTGCCCGATGGCCGTGATATGGCAATGTTGCCAGCATTCGACAAGATATTTCCCGGGCAGTCGGTGCCATTTGTGATCATTCTGGGCTCAAACGCAACAACTGATCGATCTATTGTTTTTCGCATCTTTACGGACGCGGGAGTAAGGGACTTCACAGCGATCCTAAAACTAGATTCCACTAAGAAATAGCTCGCCTAACTTTAGCGAGGTAAAAGTCGGAAGTTTCGCCGGCTTGGGGAGTAAGTTTTCGAGACGGTCCCAACGAAATGCGGGGCATGATGAACGGTTGTTACTACCCTTCAAGACTCACTGGAAAAGGCCCTGATCTATTGCACGCATGAGACCAGGGATCGAGCAGCGTACAACGAACTCTCAAAAGCACACGGAGACATTTTGAGGGCCGACTGACGCGAGATTGAGAAGGCGTGGCGTCGACGAATTGGGAACCCCAGTAAACGATTGGCTTTACGGATTTACCGACGACTTGGCTGAAATACGGTGCAAACCATGCGGGGGTGAACCGAGTCGTGATCGGTGGGTGATCAAAAATCGGCTGATTAGACACAATGAGTATCGACGTATCCAATTGGCCGAGGCGGGGTTCGAACCCGCACGGGATTTAACTCCCACCGGATTTTAAGTCCGATGCGTCTGCCTGTTTCGCCACTCGGCCTGAGTGAGCTTTGATTGTCTGGGCGAGGCAACAATTGATGTTGCGGCGCGGGATGGATTGTGGCGTCTTGCCGGCAATCCTTCAAGACACCTGTTGCACAACAAACTCCGCCACCGAAACGGCGTCATTCGATGCCATCTGCGGTCGCGATCACGTGTGCATGACTCTTCGCATGAAGTAGGTGGCGGCGAGTCCCATCACGCCGTTGGCGCTCCAGACGGCCCAGCTGGGGTCGAGAGTTCCAATTTTGGACAAATTCTGAGTCATCATCGTGATCGGATAATACACTGTCAGGATCGGCAGGAAACAGAACAGGAAGCATGTCAGAATCTGTTTGCGGGCCATTACGATCGCAAACGGGCTGCCCAGCAGGACGAAGAACAGGCAACTGACGGCCATCGCGAAGCGATTGTGCAAATCGCTGTTCAGTCGCAGTTTCGAGTCTTTGCCGGCGAGCGCGCGGTAGTGGTATGCGACGAATTCAGGCTCGCTGAATCGCTCGAAATTCCCCGTGGCGAGTGCGAATGCCGCTTCGACCGCCTGAGCTTGCTGCGCCTCTCGACGATCTTCGTCGGCACGGGTC
>CBIHQO010000680.1:0-4234 GCA_966211735.1 uncultured Schlesneria sp. | reverse complement strand
ACCCCGACCACCGACGCCGAGCGACTTCCCACCGTCCTCGAAGGCGCCAGTGGCAACGGCATCAGCAACGGATGAGGTTACTGATCTTGTCTCGCAACCGGGGGATTGGCCTGCCTTCCGCGGGGCCGAGCGAAACGGCCGATTGTCTGGTGTTCAGATCAATACTGATTGGGAAAAAACGCCGCCGAAAGAATTGTGGCGACATCGAATCGGCCCGGGTTGGTCATCGATGTCGATCGTAGCAGACAAAGTCTTTACTCAAGAGCAGCGCGGCGATGAAGAGTTTGTCGTGTGCTATGACGGCAAGACAGGTCAAGAAGTCTGGTCGCATCACGATACCACACGGTTCTTTGAAGTCGTCGCTGGTCCCGGCCCGCGAGCGACACCGACCTTCGATGCGGGAAAACTGTATGTCCTGGGGGCGAACGGAGCGTTGAACTGTTTGAATGCCTCGACCGGCAAATTGATCTGGACCCGCAATATCGCCAAAGACACGGAAGCGAAGGTTCCGATGTGGGGCTTCTCCAGTTCTCCGCTGGTCGCGGATGGCTGTGTCATCGTGTTTGCGGGAGCTCCACTAGAAAAAAGCATGATTGCTTACCGTGCTGATTCAGGCGACTTGGCGTGGACGGCGGGTCAGGGATCACTCAGCTACTGTTCTCCACAGTTGGAAAAAGTAGACGGCGTCGAGCAGGTGCTGATCAACACCGATGCGGGGCTGTCGGCCCTGGAACCGACGACAGGCAAGGTCTTCTGGCATCACGACTGGGAGTGCAAAGACATTGCTCGCGTGGTTCAACCAGCCTTGATCGGCGCACGGGACCTGCTGATCGGAACGGGCATGGGCGTCGGAACCCGACGCATCAGCGTGACGCACGAGGGAGACAAGTGGCAGGTCGATGAGAAATGGACAACCAAAGACTTCAAACCGTACTTCAACGACCTGGTCGTCTCGGGTGAATACCTGTACGGATTTGATGGCAATATCTTCATGTGTGTCAGTATCGCTGATGGAAAGCGGAAATGGCGTGCGCGTGGCTACGGCAACGGGCAGGTTCTCTTGCTGGCAGATCAACAACTGCTGCTGATTATTTCGGAAACTGGCGAAGTGGCGCTCGTGGCGGCTCAGCCAGACAAACATGACGAAATCGCTAAGTTCAAAGCGGTCGAAGGGAAGACCTGGAATCATCCAGTTGTCTGCCAAGGCAAGCTATTCGTGCGCAATGCCGAAGAAATTGCCTGCTTCCAATTGGAGCAGCTAGTCGCGGTGAAGGAAACAGATAGGCCAGTCGATCAAAACAAGGACGCGGCGGCGGTGCCTGAATAACCGCCGTTCGGCAGATATTGCGCCTGCGCCTGTCACAGATGTCAGGGCAGGCGCACTGCGATGCCGCCAGCGTCAATAGCTTTGATTTGACGTTCGAGAATGGAGTCTGAACGTGCCCTCCCACCCGATGTGGTCGCTTCCGGAGACCGCGCCTTCCATGATGGATGGCCACGTCTCTGCGACAATGCCACATCTTGCTCGCCCGATGCACGTCGCCACGATTGCGATGGCCACGTTGTGGTTGATTGGAATCTGCGGGCTCGCATCAGCACAGCAGCAGCCATTTCAGGCACAGTTCGCAGAAGCCGAGCAGCCGTTTATCGGACCACCGATTGTCACGGTCGCTCGTAGCAGCACCGTTCCTTATTGCTGTCGCCCGTCGAGTGCCAGCGCGTATCCAGTTGATTCATCCGCACCCGCGGGAGCCGAACCAATTCCTGCCATGGCAATCAGCCCGCAGGAACAATGGAGCGCGGCTGCGGTTCCGTCCAACGATCCCTATCAGTCACTGAGCAGTCCCCCGAGTACGGCCACACAACCACACGGCAAAACCGGAACGGCTCTCGATTCGCTCCCTTCGTTTCGCGGAATCAAAGGGATCAAGAACTTGCCCGGCGGGGTCGGCACCCTGTTGATGGCCAATCCGCATGTGGGCGAGACCTGGTATCCGACGCAATCGACGGATCAGCCCGGGACATCGATGAGTATCGATCGTTCCTACTTTCAGGCAGGCGTCCCCGTCTATACGAATGGGACCGACACGGTCGTCTTCACGTCGCACCTGGATCAGATGAATGTCCACACCAATGCGATACTGCCGACCACGAACCAGACGTTTCCGAATCAGCTATTCAACGTCGCGTTCGGAGCCAACGTCTTCCATCAATTCGAAAATGGGAATGTGGGTGGGTTGGTGCTGGATGTCGGTTCGGCCAGTGATGTGCCGTTTCATAGCGCTGGTGTCATGCTGGCATCTGGAACCGCGTTTCTGTTGATGCCTCAAGACGATCACAGTGCGTGGTTCGTCGGGGTGAACGCTTCGACGAACAGCCAGGTCTTGTTTGGCCTGCCAATCCCCGGTGGTGGTTACTTCTATCATCCATCAGAGGATTTTCAGGCGATCATCGGGTTCCCATTCTCCGTTGTGAGTTGGAAGCCTGCACCAGACTGGCAACTGCAGTATGTCTATGCTTTCCTGACGACCATGCATGCTCGTGCTGTCTATCAGCCGACCCAGTCCTGGCAGGTTTATGCAGGCTTTGACTGGACGAATGAGAACTGGCGTCGAGTTGATCGCCCCATCAGCCAGGATCACCTGTTCTACTACGAAAAACGGTTGGCGGCTGGCTGGCTCTGGTGGTTCCGACCGAACGTCGGGCTGGAACTCTCGAGCGGTTACGCATTCGATCGCTACTTCACGGAAACCGACGGCTTCAACCTTGTCGGGACGAACACGGTGCGCATCGGCAGTGGTCCGTTTATCTCGGCACAGATCGACGTGCGGTTCTAACGAACGCCGGTCGATTCCCTCATTCTCTGGCGCGCCCCGCTGTGTCACGACGCAGATGACTTGGATCGCACCCACGCCTCTCGTCGACGACCTTCGTGGAAATCGAATTTTACGAAGGTCATCGGAGCAGAGTTCAACGATTCACTTCATTCCATCGCCTTGACCCACTTCGCTCCCTGCAGCTGACCGTCGTACTTGTTGTCCGATGAGTCCTTTGCCGTATCGCCCTCACCCTCGTCGAAATGATAAAGCACCAACGTGGATGGGTCGGAAGCAAATTTGCCTTTCGATGGCGTAAAGTCTTTCTGATATCGAGCGACCTTTGAGATCCTGACTTCGTCGATGAGACCTTTGAAAAATTGATGCGGCTTACCCTGTGGGTCCGGGTCTGCGCCGACCATGAAATCAAAGGGCGATGCCTTATGCGGATTGATTGTGAAACCGGAGTCAGACTGCAACTTGCCGTCGATGAAAAGGCGGACATTCTTTCCGTCGTAGACCGCCGCGACATGCACTTGCGTGTTTAGTCTCGGTGGATCATCGGAAGCCACCGTGACGTAGCCTCGATTCTCTTCACGGCCATCGTTGACGTGAAACAACCATTCGTCGGGTCTGTAATGTATTGCCAACCCAGACAACTCGACGTTGCCCAGGACACAGGTTCGCGGTGGGTTGTCGCCGCGTCTGTGCGGAATCACAAGCGATTCCAGTGTGATTGGATGCGAGCCATCGTAGCGCAGCTTAGGGATAGTCACGCAACTCCCCTTGCCCGAAAACTCCAGGCTAAACGAGCGCTCTTTCGCGGCATCGCTCATCTCATCAGCAGTGCCACGATCCGGCAACGAGGCGACAAGCAGGGCGCACAAAACCAAGCTCGCACTTGCTCTACTCATTACAGAACTCCAGTCAGACTTGTATGGCGACTTCGACACCCATTGAAGCCCGGCAACCAGATGTCGTCAGCACAGATAAGTTGACGCGGGGATTTGAGTATCCATGATGTCGCCCTGCGTGAACACTTGAATGTGTGAAAATCGCGTGAAATCCGGCGTATTTAAAGTAAGGAGATTCCGGATCCCGTGTCGAGTCGTGACCGCGATGAGCCGGGCATCATGGGCAGCGGTACAGTGATGTCTTGATCGGCAAGACCTTCAGTGACGATCTGCCGCACGAAGTATCAAACGCCTTGGCCTGCCGCCGCGGCCCGACTGAGCAGTGCGGACTCGATCTCGCTCGAAACGTGAATGCAGACAATCATGGTCATCTGATGCGATCCGTATACAGACGCAACGCACTTCCCCAGCGCTGCCGTTGCGGGGAGTGTCGTTACGGATTTCACATCACAAGAAGTGGGGACCGATGTCCCCACTGACATACTGCTGCGGTCAACTCTTGGC
>CBIHQO010000679.1:0-4237 GCA_966211735.1 uncultured Schlesneria sp. | reverse complement strand
CAAGTGTCTTGGATCGCGACCGTGGATGGCAGCGACTCTTCGACAATACAAGTGAAATGACCGCCGACCAGATGGCGGAAGCCAAAGAGGCTGCCTATGCCGCCTGGTTGGCGACGCTGCTTCCATTAAAGAACAAGGCGTTCGAACTGACGGCCCTGGGCGAGTCCGACGTCGACAAACGCCCGGCCCTCGGCGTGAAGGTGACTTCCGAAGGTCACCGTCCGATGAAGATGTACTTTGATAAAGAGACGTTCCGCCTGGTCCGTACGGAGACGATTGTCCGCGACGAATCGACCTCCAAGGATGTGCCGCAGGAAACGACGTACAGCGACTTCAACATGGGCGAGGGAATTCCTCACGCGAAGAAGGTGGTTATCAAACGAGAGGGGCAACCGTATGTCGATATTGAAGTGATCAGCTCCAAACCGAAAGAGAAACTCGAAGACAGTGTGTTTACCAAACCATAAGTCGGTTCGATCAGGCCGCTGATGATCGATGAACGCTGACTTCGAAGGATGCCGCATGACGCGTCTGATGCTGATCGGCGTTTGCCTGTTCATGAGCCAGGCGACGGCTCGCGGAGATGATCTCGTCGAGCCGTTGCCTGGCACGGAAGCACTGACCTGGGACGGTGACCTGGCAGATCGCATGATGGTCGGCTTGCACAAGTTTGTGGAAGCCAAGATTGCGACTGCGATCCAGCAACGTGATTTTCAATGGGATCGCGACACATCGTCGCGTGAGTCCTACGAGAAGTCGATTGCTCCGAATCGGCAGCGATTGCGAAAAATCATCGGCCTGGTCGATCAGCGTGTGCCCGTCCACTTGGAACGCGTTGCAGAAGATGACCAACCGGCGATGGTGGCGGAACGGCCTAATGGACGGGTTTTTCGAGTCCGCTGGACGGTGCTGGATGGTGTGACAGCGGAAGGACTGTTGATTGAGCCGATTCAGTCCCCGGTCGCTCATGTGATTGTACTGCCTGATGCAGGGCAATCTCCGGAGGAGTTGGCGTTGGGGCAGCGTTTCGTCTGGGATCTGGTCGCGGCTCGCGTGCAGGTCATGATCCCGGTGTTGATCGATCGAACCGATCGCTGGTCGGGGAACGAGAAGGTCGCGTTCACGAATCAACCGCATCGCGAATGGATCTGGCGGCAGGCTTATCATATGGGCCGTCACATCATTGGGTTTGAAGTTCAGAAGGTGTTAGCTGCCGCCGACTGGATTGAGTCTCGCTTCGGGGAGAGCGCCAAGATCGGCGTGGCAGGCTATGGCGAAGGAGGCCTGCTCGCACTTTATTCGGCCGCGATCGACACTCGGCTGCAGAGTTGCCTGGTCAGCGGGTACTTCGAATCGCGGACGCGTCCCTGGGAGGAGCCGATTTATCGGCATGTCTGGTCGCTGACGCGTGAGTTCGGCGATGCCGAGCTCGGCGCGATGGTGGCGCCACGCTCGCTGATTGTGGAGTACAGCACTTCTCCGCGAGTCGACGGGCCACCACCGCCAGTCGGGGGACGACGCGGTGGCGCCGCTGTGGGAAAGATTACGACTCCCGGTTGGGATTCTGTGAACGCGGAGTTTCAACGGATTAATCAGCTTGTCCCTGGTGGCTTTCAAGAACGAACGCTGCTCACTAACAATGCCAAACCCAGCCAGCCACTCGAACCATTCAGTACCGCAGCGTCTTCCCAGGTACTCAAATCACTGAGTGTTTCGGGATCACTCAAGACGGGAGTGACTGCACCGGGACGACCTGTGGAGATCAAGCTGGATCCGGCACTTCGTCAACAACGGCAAGTGCTGGAGTTGGAACGATTCGTTCAGCGGTTGGTGCGCGAATCCGATGCAACTCGCGAGAAGTATTTTCCGATTGGCACGCTCTCACAGCCACGATCAGCAGAGAACTTCGCGGAATCGACGAAGAAGTTCCGCAATTACTTTCGCGATGAAATTCTGGGACGATTTGATGACCGCCTGCTGCCCGCGAATCCGAGAACTCGACAGATCTATGACCGCGAGAAATGGACCGGCTACGATGTGGTGTTGGATGTCTATCCCGAGGTCTTTGCCTGGGGCGTGCTGCTGCTGCCAAAAGAGATGAAGCCGGGTGAGAAGCGGCCGGTTGTTGTTTGCCAGCATGGGCGCAATGGCGTCCCCAAGATGTTGATCGAAGGGAATGAGAAAGCGTATCACGACTACGCGGCCAAACTGGCCGACTTGGGGTACATCGTGTTCGTGCCTCACAATCCGTATCGCGGCGAAGACAAGTATCGATTGCTCAGCCGCAAGGCGAACTCGGTCAAGGGGTCGCTGTTTTCATTCATTCTCGCTCAGCACGAACAGATTCTGAAGTGGTTGTCGTCGTTGCCTGAGGTTGATTCCAAGCGAATCGCCTTCTACGGATTGAGCTACGGGGGTGAGACCGCCGTCCGCATTCCGCCGCTGCTCGACGGATATTGCCTGTCGATCTGTTCGGCCGATTTTCACGACTGGGCTCGCAAAGTGGCCTCGACCGACGCGAAATACAGCTTCATGTTCACCGTGGAATGGGAGATGCCCTACTTCGATATGGGTTCGACCTACAACTATGGAGAAATGGTGGCGTTGTTAGCGCCGCGACCGTTTATGGTCGAGCGTGGTCACGGTGATGGTGTCGCGCCTGATGAATGGGTCGCCTATGAGTACGCGAAGGTCCGTCGTTTGTATGACGCTCTGCGCATCGGTGATCGAACAGAGCTGGAAGTCTTCGACGGAGTACATGAGATCAACGGCCAGGGGACGTTTCGATTTCTCGAAACGCACCTCAACTGGCCGCTGAAGTAAGTTCACACTTGGGTCAGGTCAACTTGCGACTGGTTCACCAACGGCGGGCTGGATCTCGGTCGACGCGTGTAGTGCATCCGGTGCGATCTTCAGCAACGTGTCGGGCATCTCGATCCCGGCGACATCCTTCAGCACCTGCATCATCGGAGGAAGTGAACGTGACATGTTTTGCAGGAAGTTGGCCGTACTGCTGGTGCCATTCGCTCCGCCCCCTTCCCAGACCACGATCTTGTCGAACTTGATGTTCGAGATCGCCTTGGCCGACGCTTCGGTCAGCTTGTCCAAGTGTTCGAGCATCATCAATTGGAAGGCGGGTTGGGCTCCGCCGCAGGCATCGATGATCCGCTGCAGACCTTCACCCTTCTTGGCCAGGATCTCGTACTGGCCACGGGCTTCGGCTTCGAGCTTGGCATAGATCGCGCTGGCCGCACCTTCCGCTTCGATTTTCTGACGTTCGGCCGCGGCCTGAGCATCGACCAGGATCTTGGCCTTTTGAGCTTTGGCGACGGCTTCCAGCTCAGCTCGCTTTTCGGCTTCAATACGTTCAGCATCAGCCAGTGCGGCTTTGGCCATCGCTCGGTTTTGCGCTTCCAGGACGGCGGCTTCGGCTTCGCGTTTGCGTGTTTCGGAGATCTGATAGGCTTCGGCGTTCTTCACACCAAGCTCGGCCTTCGAAGCAGCAATCTTGGCTTGGGCGAGGTTTTCCCCTTCGATGGCGGCTGCATTCGCTTCGGCCGTCTTGATACGCATCTCGCGTTCGGCAGACTTCACTTGGGATTCACGTTCATAGGTCGCAGTCTGTTCGCCGATCTGTCGTTGCTTGTCCATCTCGGCCAGGCGGATCGCTTGATCGCGGGCGGCGGTGCGAATCCCGATCTCGCGTTCCATGTCGAGTTCGGCCAGTCGAATGGACTGTTCACGTTCGGCACCGCGAACGCCGATGTCGCGTTCTTTCGTCGCGTTGCTGATCTGGATCACCTTGTCTCGATTCGCTTCGGCGACGCGAGTTTCACCCATGCGTTCCTGGTCGGCCACGTCACCACGAGCCTGTTGGATGGCTTGCGACGCCGCCTTTTGACCGATGGCGTCGATGTAGCCGGATTCGTCGGTGATATCGGTGATGTTGACGTTGATCAGCACCAGCCCGATTTTGCGTAGTTCGGGTTCAAGCGAGTTCTGAATGTGCGAGAGGAAGGTGTCGCGATCACGGTTGATGTCCTCGATTCGCATCGACGCGATCACCTGTCGCAATTGACCGAAGATGATTTCCTGAGCCTGCTTTTCGACATCGGCGCGTTTTAGTCCCAGCAGTCGAATGGCCGCGTTGTTCATCACTTCGGGGGTCGTTCCGACAGCGACTGTAAACACGCTGGGAACATTGACGCGGATGTTCTCGGCCGACAACGCACCGCGT
>CBIHQO010000678.1:0-4243 GCA_966211735.1 uncultured Schlesneria sp. | reverse complement strand
GAAGCAGTCCAGCGCCTGCATCTGCCCGCTCGTTCGACGGCCGAGGGAAGCATCGTTCCAGTCGGAACCTGGTATCGAGTGCGAGTCCACCTGGATTCCACGAACTTGCCGCTGGTGAGGAATGCCGCTGGTGAGGCCAAGATCTTAGTCGCGCCGCAATCTCTGGGACGCAGCATGCTGCGCTGGCTGTCGCGCACGTTTGCGTTGTAAGCGGCAAGTCTCAGGGAAAAATGTACAGCATCCCGACTGTCGCCCCGGCCTGATAAATGGCCCCTTTCAGGCTCAGCGGAAGATAATGCCGACGATAGAACGCCGGCGTTCCCGGTCGATCCACACCCAGCGTATAAACTGGCTCGCACGGATCGTCGACTCCACAGTTGTACGGTATCAAAGGGACTCGACCGAAGAAGTGGGCGGCCGACACCAGCGGTTGCAGGCACTCGGGCACATGAACCACCCCTTCCTCGCCACACCAGTAGGTCCGGAAGCCATACGTATAACCTTGTCGTTCCAGGTTGGGCTCCTCAAACAACAATGGTAAGTGCCGAGTGGCGGGCGCCTCCCATTCATAGGTTGACAGCAGCCAGGGACGACTATCCCCCAGCGGCGAGAAAAACGATCCGTGGCTCGTCAAAAACTGGTTGGCCTGATTCAGTCGAGCTACTTCCAGGGGGCTGAGCTTTTCAGTCTCAGGAAGATTGAGCGAGATCGAAGCCTTCAGTTGGCCCAGAGGTTTGTCCTGCCAATTCTCCGTCGCACGAGGATTGTGGGGGATGATCGGTGTTTCCTCACCCGCCGGCGCTGGAGGGACCGCTGCCATGTTCACTGGTTGTGCAGACGCGATTCCCGCAAATAGCAGGATCGAGGCAGCCATTATGGCCGTCCGTCGGCCCGCCACCGAAACGTTCCCAACAATGGAAAGTGACATTCCTATCTCCCGGCCGCTTTGAAGGCGCTCCGCGTACAGACATCGCCATTCAGGTCTTTCGGGCAGGCATTATCAGAGTAATCAAAGTTTCGCTCAGATTCGCTTCAAGCCGCACGATCCCTAAAGTTCGCCAGAAACCGCCGGTCGTCAAGCGCCTTAGTCTCGCCACTCGATGACAGAGCGAGACGAACTGGCTCCGAGCTCGAATCTCAGTAAATGCTCCATGGCACGCCCACTGCTAGGGGCCGGCTTGGCGTGCGACTTTGGAGATCGACCAACCCCTGCGGGGATTGGAAGCAACATATTGACAATAAAGAGGATATGCTGATTGCTGAGCGGGGTCCGTCAGTCGCAATGTTCTTGAAGAGTGCGTGAGAATTCGAGAAAAAGTTGATTGCGGCGAACGAAATTGCCGCGGTGTCGCGTATTAGATGAGTAAGAAACGGGCGTTTTGGCAAAGTTTGCTGAAGAATCTGGTGTTTCCTTCTCCCAAGAGGGCTAGGATTTTCACCACGTGCGTTGCGCAAACATTAAATGGTGCGCAACTTCAAAAATCGCAGTTGAAGTGATGTCGCTTTTAGGTCAGGGGACGCCCTGACAAGTGAAGCAGGAATAGGCTCCATGCAGATATCCAATTGGCTTTGGAGTTGGCTCGAGATGCGCCAACACCGCCGCACGCCACAATCACCGCTGGACTACGCGGCGCGCCTCTCCCTGCGCAAACTGGAAGAGCGGCAAGTTCTCAACGTCACCGCCGTTTTCGACGCCACTGCGGGCGCTCTCACTGTCACCGCCGACGCCAATGACCATGTCACAGTCAGCGTCGACACCACGACCCACGAAGTGACCGTTAATGGTACTGTGGTCACGTTTGAGGACCCATCAACGCACGCAGTGACAAATGTTCTGGCTTCAGAAGTCCACACAGTGGACATCACCGCCACTGGAAACTTTGACAATGTCATCGATCTCAGTGGTCTGACTTCCGCAGATCCGACGTGGAGCAGCTTGTCTGTTCACGTCGATGCCGGTGCCGGAAACGATCAGATCACCGTCGGTTCCGTGGGTGGTATGCATATCGACGGCGGAGACGGGATCGACGAGATTGATGTCGTGTCTAATATCACGCTGACGGGTACTGATTCGATCTTCATGTCCGCCGAAACGATCAACATCGTCGGGGCCACAATTCACACCGATCTTGGCGGCATGACCTTTGACGGCATCGCGCATTTGTCATCGGCAACGCTGACAAGTGATCAAGGCAGCCTGACGTTTGATGGTGACGTACATCTGTCTGGGGCAGCACTCAGCGGCGATACGCATCTCAACGGCGACTTGTTCGTTGACAGCGGGACGAACTCGCTCAGCGGCCAGCTTACTGATAGTAGCGACATCTTCCTCGCCGGCGGCGCAGAGTTGAACGTTAGCGGCCTGAGTTCCGGGACGCTGTCGCTCGGATCGAGTCAAACGCTTTCTGGCAGCGGCACCTTGGATGGCAATCTCTCGGGAACGGGTACCGTCTCACCGGGCAGCAGTCCCGGAATCTTGACGATCAACGGAGACTTTACGTTTGCCGGTACAATCAATTTCGAAGTGGACGGCACGGCGCACACAGCCGGAACGGACTACAATCAGATTGTTGTCAGTGGCAATCTCAACTTGACGGGAGCCGCTCTCCATTTCACCGGCACGTCGGCGTCGGTCTCGGCAAATGAGCTGGTTACTCTGATTTCGCATGCTGGTTTAGCTTCGACTGGAGCAGCAGCCAGCCACACTCAGGGCCAATCCATCGACATCAACGGCACCGCCTATAAGATTTTCTACAGCGGCGGCGACGGCAATGATGTCGTCCTGGTCGAAGCAAGCATCCCAAACATTGTTTATGTTGAGGACATCAACTGGTCGCTGTATTCCGCTGGAATGGTGATCACCAACGCCGACGGTGCCGGCCATGCTGCAATCTACGGAGTGACGGCGTTTAACTCGATTCAAGCGGCCGTCGACAGCGTCGCTGCGGGCGGAACCGTTGAGATCAATGCCGGTACGTATGCCGAAGCGGTCGTCGTTGACAAAAGCTTGACCCTGGACGGCCTGACCGGAGTGGCGGCTGATGTCGACATCTCCGGTTCGACCAGCGATGCCATCTCCATCACCAGCGGCGCGACCGATGTCACTGTCTCTGATTTGACTGTCTCCAACAGCCAGAACGGGATCAGCGCCGCTGATGTCTCAGGCATGCTGACGTTCAGCAATGTCGTTGCCACGACCAACACCGCGGATGGGTTCCATCTCCAGTCGATTGGCAGCGTTCAATTCGTCGATGTTAGCTCCCAGAACAACCTCGGCAACGGGATCTGGATTGAATCGGTCACGGGTTTGGTTGATGTCAAAAACACCACCCTCACCGCCAATGACGGTGACGGCTTCAACCTCACCCTCGCCGGGTCGGCAACGCTGACCAATGTTGACGCCGAATCGAACGGGGGAAGCGGACTCAACATCGCGACGATTCTGGGAGACTTGTCGCTCAACACTGTCACGGCGGGAACCGTTGGAAATGGTAACTCTGTGGATGGCGTTTCCATCACCGAGGTCTACGGTACTCTTACGCTCACCAACGTTGAAGCGGATGGGAATACCAACTACGGAATCTCGCTCGTCCAGGTTGGCATCACGTCCGGAATCGCGACGATTACTGGCGGCGGAGCCCAATCGAACGGCCAGGACGGACTGCACGCCTTCCTGATCGATAACCTCACGGTCACAGGCGGGACGTATTCGTCGAATTCCAACGATGGCCTCAGTATCAACAACGTCACCACGCTGGAGCTAGACAGCGTGACAGCCGACTCCAATGTGCAGCATGGCCTCGATATCGCCGACACAGGGTCGGTGAACGTGGATGGCGGTTCGTACTCGTCGAACGAACAACTCGGTATTTTTGTGTTTACGGCTGGAGAAGTCGTCCTGACGGGTGTCGATGCCTCCGACAACCTGGCCGGTGGAGCCTGGGTCGTGGACGGCGGCACATCAATTCAGGTGTCGGGCGGAACCTACAATGGCAATCTGGCCACCCACGGCTTGGTCCTGGCCGCCGATGAGATTACGATCACAAACGTCGTCGCCGATAATAACGAGGCCTATGGCATCGTCATCATCGGTGCCAATACGGCCACGATTACAGACACCGAAGCCTCCGGAAACGCATCTGGCGGGGTGATCGTCACCAGTGTGGGTACGGTCGAACTCGACAATGTCACTGCCAAGAACAACGAGTTCGGTGGGCTGTATGTCTCCGAGGCAGGCAGCGTC
>CBIHQO010000677.1:0-4248 GCA_966211735.1 uncultured Schlesneria sp. | reverse complement strand
GCAACTATGTTCGACATGAGATCGAAGATGCATCGACTCGAATCAGCCAGCATGGTGCGACCCTAAAGATTCTCGAAGACAACCTGAATGCGTTGCCGGAAGACGGTTCCCGGTCGCGGATGAAAGAGCGGTTGCAGATCTGGAACGAAATACGTCGTGAGCAAAGCTGGCAGAAGTCGCAATCTTTTCGCGTCTGGCTGTATAGCAGCGTCGAAACTCGCGTCTTGTCCAGGTTGCCAACAGACTCGTTTCAGCTCTTCACGGTGATGTTTGGGCTGGTGCTGGCGGTGGCCCTGTTGAACGGACTGTGCAGCTTCTTTCAGGACTACCTGGCAGGAAGCGTCGCCGAGTTGATTGTGATCGACCTTCGCCAAGCCATGTTTCGCAAGACTCTTAAGTTAGACCCGCAAACGATCGCCTTGAACGGCACGCCAAAGCTGATGACGGATTTTACGTATACCTTGCAAGGTCTCTCCTACGGCCTTGGCGAGGTCGGCGGACGAATCGTTCGCGAGCCTTTGAAGGCCATCGCCTGCCTGGCCGGGATGTTCTACATCAACTGGCAGCTCACAATCTTGCTGCTGGTCTTCATCCCGATTGCGGGGTGGATGTTTCATTTGTTCGGTCAGCGTTTGCGTCGGGCGACTCGTCGGATGATTGATGGCGTGGGCCGATTGTTCAAATCGCTGGAAGAGACGTTCATCAACATTCGAGCCGTCATCGTCTTCGGACAAAGCGGCTTCCATCGGCGAATGTTTCACTGCCGCAATCGAGAGTACTTCATCCAGGCGATGCGACTGCACCGAGTCGATGCGGCCAGTGGTGCGGCGGTTGAATTTCTGACGGTGTTTGCCGTCCTCGCGGTTCTCATGCCAGCAGCCTTTCTCGCGCTGCGACAGGTCACCTCGATCTGGGGAATCAGGCTGGCTACTCTTCCACCGAAGATGGAGGAATTGGCGACATTTTACGCCTTGCTGGCAGGCGTCATCGATCCTGTCCGCAAGTTTTCGAAGTTTTACAATATCATTCGCCAGTCAGGTACGCTGGCTGAGCAGGTTCTGAAACGTTTGGATCAAGAATCATTGGTTGCGGTTAACGAATCACCACAGTGGTTACCCCCTCTGGAACGCAGCGTCGAATTTCGCGATGTCCATTTCAGCTATGCACGAGCTGACGGCGACAAAACGCAGGAACGCGGCCGCGTTCTCAACGGCCTTAGCCTGAAGATTGAAGTTGGCGAAACAGTCGCCGTCGTCGGCAGCAACGGCTCGGGGAAATCGACACTGGTGGGCTTGCTGCCCCGATTTCAAGATCCAGACGAAGGGACGGTTCTGTTCGACGACCTGGATATCCGACAAGCCAGGTTGCACGACCTGCGCGATCAGATCGCCATCGTTCCCCAGGAAGTCTTGCTGTTCGACGACACCATCGCCGAAAACATCCGCTACGGGAACCCGTCTGCCACTGATCAAGAAGTCCGCGAAGCCGCGCGTCGGGCTCGTGTCCTCGATTTTGCGGACCAGAAGCCGCTGGGGCTGAAAACGGCCGTCGGCGAAGGAGGCCGGCAGCTTTCGGGGGGCCAGCGCCAACGCGTCGCTTTGGCGCGTGCCATCTTAAGAGATCCTCGATTACTGATCCTCGACGAACCGACATCGGCGATCGATGCAGAAAGCGAAGTCCTGATTCATTCTGCCTTGAAGGATTTTGTTCACAGTCGCACCGCTGTGATTATTACCCATACGCTCTCGCCTGCCCTGTTGGAATACGTGTCGCGAATCGTCGTGCTGGATCATGGAAGAGTCGTTGCTACCGGGACTCACAGCGAACTTCAGGCCGTCTGTCCTGTCTATCAGCAATTGTGGGACGCCCCCGCGGCGGCCGCCTGATTGCCGGCGGACTGACGATTGGCATCGAATACAGAATCGACTCCATGAATTATCCGATATCAAAGAGATTGAGCTCGCGATTCGACAGCAGGAGGCTGTCGTAATGATGAAACTGTTCAGAAATACTCGAGTTCTGGCGGCGATCACACTGCTGGGACTACTCCTGTTAGGGGTACTCCGCAATACAGGCGTGCGCGAAGTCAGTCGCGCAAAAGAGTCTGTGAATTTTGCGATGATGGACGCACGTCCTGGGCCGGGCGATTGGCCATGGTTTCACGGAACCAACCAATCCAATACCTCTCCGTTCGCCAGCCCACCGGCGCAGTGGTTACCCGGTGAAAGCAACAATGGTTGGGTGGCGTCGATTTCCGGTCGCGGTCGTACTGCCCTTTGCATCTGGGGTGAGAAATTGTTTCTGCCCGTCATCGATACGGCTCGAGAATCGATTTCGTTGGCCTGCGTGGATCACGCATCGGGTCATTTGCAGTGGCAATCTCAATTGCATCAGGGCGGAATTTTGTCTCTGCCAGCGCGAAGCTCACAGGTTTCAACCACACCCGCCTGCGACGGAACACACGTCTATATGGCGGCGGCCGTCAATGGAGGACTGTGGGTGACGGCGACCGATTTGAGTGGACGAATCATCTGGAAGCGTGAAGCAGGACCTTATTTCTCGAAGTGGGGTTATCGGTCTTCTCCAGCAATCTACAAGTCCCTGGTGATCATCGCGGCCGACAATAAGGGCGCTCGAATCAATCGGCTTGTCGGTGCGAGTCATCTGACGGCGCTTCATCGTCAGACAGGAGAAATCGTTTGGCGCGTCCTTCGTCCCGAGGCCGACAGCTTTGGGACACCGATTGTCGCACGTGTCGCTGGCCGCGATCAATTGCTGATGGCGGGCAAAGATCAAGTTGCTTCCTACGACCCGCTCACCGGAAGCTCGCTCTGGACCTGCAAGTGGTCGGCGGACCGAGTCGCCAATTCCGTGGCGTTCGATGAACACTGTGTGTATGCCTCAGCCAAGTTCCCTCAACAGCAATTACTCTGCATCCGCGCCGACGGTTCGGGTGACGTGACCAACACGCATCTTGTTTGGCAAAGCAACAAGTCCGCCGGCGACGAGCTATCGCCACTTGTTCACGATGGACGCTTGTACACGATCACGGAAGACGGCGTGCTCGCCTGTCTAGAAGCCGGTAGCGGCCAACCGCAATGGAAACGCCGTTTGGGGGGCACCATCTCGTCCTCTCCGGTGATTGCCGGTCAATACCTGTACTGCTGCAACGAAGAAGGAAAAGTCTTCGTGATTCGCTTGGGGGGACGAGGGGAGCTGGTCGCAGAAATCCCCGTGGGCGAGGGGATCTTTACCGCACCTGTTGTCAGCCAGAACCGCTTGTTCCTGAGAACCCTGGCAAGCTTGCACTGCGTGTCATCTTCGAACGAGCTTCCGCTGGCCGTACAGCCCGAGCCACCACGTCGGCGCCTGTAGTCCAAGAGCGGGCCGCCTTCGCGTTGGCGAACTTGTGAGATCGAAGGGCTGTCGATGCGCCGTCGTGGCATTCTCCACACGACCAAAGGTCCTCCAGCCCGCATTTTCGGTGTCTTGTGAAAGGTCGATCAATGACCCAGGCACCGGCGATCGATCCCCACTTGAATCTGATCCAATTCTGCCGGAAACTAGATGAATCAATTTCGACCGTTTGGTCGCACCTAGGGGATCCGCAGCAATGTCTTCCGCAGACTATTTGAAGAGCATGTTTGGTTTGGACGGTTTGACGGCAATCGTCATCGGAGGAACAGGAACCCTGGGTGGAGCGTTTTGCGATGCGCTGGCGGGGGCAGGAGCTCATGTCGTGGTCGTTGGTCGCAATGACGATAACGGCCACGAGCGGGTCCGCACCATTCGGCAGGCCGGTGGCTCGGCAGAGTACTTCTCGTGTGATGCGACATCAAAAAGCGGGCTCGACGGCCTGGTTACTCATTTGCGATCGACCGGTCGTGAAGCCAACGTGCTGGTGAATGGTGCCGGCGTCAACTCGGCGACCCCGTTCCTGGAAATTGGTGAAGAGGAATGGGATCGCATTCTCAACGTCAATCTTCGCGGCGTTCGCTTGGCCTGCCAGGTCCTTGGTAAGTATATGTTGGAACGTGGGACCAAGGGATCGATAATCAACGTCGCATCCGTGAGTGCCGGACCGCCACTCTCGCGTGTCTACACGTATTCACTTTCCAAAGCGGCGGTACTCAACCTGACGCAAAACCTTGCTCGTGAATGGGGAACCAGGGGAATTCGCGTCAACGCATTGTCGCCGGGCTTTTTTCCCGCCGAGCAAAACAAGAAGGTGCTGACTCCCGATCGCAT
>CBIHQO010000676.1:0-4250 GCA_966211735.1 uncultured Schlesneria sp. | reverse complement strand
CCCGGCCAAGCCCTGACCTCGCGCCCCCCACTGACAGAAGCCAACTCCATGTCCGTGGCCACGTCCTTCGGCTTTTACCTTGTCCTTCTCCATCACCAATGCGAAATGAGGGCTGCGCAGACCTAGGCGATCTCGCAGTTCGATCCCGTTCGCCTCGGCTGTCTTCGCACCGTCCGTCAGTCGGAATCGCGAGATCACTCCCGTTCCCGGTCCGGCAGTCTGGCGGACCGATGTGACCTTCGGCAGCGATGTTAATTGCTGGGTCTTCTTCGAAAAATCGGCCCGCTCGAAGGGAACCGTCCAGCGATAGTGATCCGACTCGTGGCACCACTCGCAGGGGACCGAGGTCAACTCTCCAGCATCAGCGAACACCCCAGCGCCATTCGTGGTGCGTCCGCCGCAGACGGCAGAATAGTAGGTGCAAAACAGCTTCGATTTTTTGATGCAGACCAAACCTCGAGTGGCCGCGACCGCCGCCCGACTCGACGCTGACTCGCCCGCCAGGCGTCGACCCGAGTCGGTCGTGTACTCAACTCCCAGATACTTCTGGCTGCGTTGAGTCGAGAACAGATCATACACCGCAGCAGGATCAGCATGCTCTTTCTGGTAGAGAGCATACGTTCGTGACACGATCGCCTGCGCTTGCCGCGCCGCCTCTGGAAATGCCGCGGGCATCTCTGAATCGACCACGCTGGCAAGGTACTCTTCCATCGGCAACACGTTGACCGCAGAAATCAATCCGTCTGTCCGTCGGCACAAGCGGATCACGCCGCGATAGAGATGATTGTTCACTCGAATCCCGGGATCATCTTTGGAGACAACTTCGAGTTGAGTGTCGGGATAGCTCACGGAACCGATTTTGATGTCAGTCTTGTTCGCCACAACCTTGGTCGGTGCCAAGCTGGCTCCCTTGCCAAGATCACGTGTGCCACCGATGCGGCGGACTGTGTAAGCCCCCCGTACCTCAAGCTGCAGGCTACTTTCTCCACCCGGCGTCAGGTTGACCCGGATCACTGGCGGAGCGTCTGCCGTCTTCGATGGACGCTCTGAAATGACCGTTGGCTTCACCACTGCGGGCCGTGCGGACTTCACGCGTAGCGCGGGCGAGTCTTCTCGACTTGAATCGACGCGAACAACGATCACCAGCATCACTGTCGCGATCACCAGGATCAGCCAGACTCCCAATGTCTTCAGGGAATCATTCGGCTTGCGATCATCGCCACTGGCCACGGCCTGCACTCCATCGCAGACGGCAAAAGCAAAAGGGCGGCCTGAAAAGGCCGCCCTTTTACCAGAGATCAGTCGTTACGCAGCTTCAGGTTCATTTCACCCAACTGCTGACGAATTTCGTTCAGCGAGGTGACACCGAAGTTTTTGGTTGCCAGCAGTTCATCTGGCGAACGTTGAACCAGTTCGGCCAACGTCGAGATGGCCAGGCGAGCCATACACTTGCGGGCACGAACCGACAGGTTCAGATCGGAAACTGGTCGCGACAGCATCGCCTGTTCTTGTGGCGACAAGTCTGGAGCGAACGCCGGGAAGCCACCCGCGGCCGTTCCGCCGCCGACGGCAGCACCGCCAACAATCCCAGCTCCGTACGAATCCTTAGCCTTCGTCTGCTGCAGGTTCTGGCCGATACTGAGTCCGTGAGCAACCATCAGATCGCGAATTTCCACCAGCGACGTTTCGCCGAAGTTCTTGCCTTCCAGCAAGTCGTTTTCGGTGATCTTCGTCAGGTCGCCCAGCGTGACGATGTTCATGCTCGCCAGACAATTGCGGCTGCGAACGGACAGTTCGAAGTCGGTAACGGGACGGCTGAGCAACTGAGCCAAGCGGGCTTCGTTGCGAGCCATGTCGTCGTCGTAGTACATCTCGCTCGTCGCTTCGATGTCCTGCATGTACATCTTGGCGCGTTCGTGAGTCGGATCGTAAGCCAACACGCGGCGGAAGCAGAATGCTGCGGCCGAGTAGTTGCCTTTGTCTTCGTACAGCAGACCCAGGTTCATCAGCGCACCCAGGTGGTACGGAGGTCGGCTCAATGCCTGCTCGTACAGACGAATCGCTTCGTTGTCATTGCCGTAACGGGCATTCTCACCAGCCAGGCGGAACAAGGCCTGAGCGTGATGTGAATCCATATCGACAGCGCGTTCGAAGTGTTCGATCGCACCGTAGGTATCGCCACGATCCGAGAAGATGCATCCCATCTGATAGGAATAGTCTGCTCGGCTGGCTCGCTCGGGACCGGCTTGCTTCAAGGTCGCCTCGGCGAGGTCGAGCTTGCCTTGCTGACGCTGAGCACCAGCGCGCTTCAAGGTGCATTCGACGGGATCGTACCCAGCCTTGGCAGCAGCGGAGAACTTCTCTTCGGCTTCTTCGTACTTGTTCAGTGACAGCAATGTCAGAGCCAGAACATACAGCGCGGTTCCGTCGTCGCCAGCGGAAGCCAGCAGACGTTCGGCGATGGCGTGTTGTCCCAACAGGTAGGCACCGATCCCGGCGCGAACGGTCGATCCGGCAGCTCCGCCACCTTCAACGTCACGCAGCAAAGCGTCGATTTCAACTCGCGCCTGCACGACTTGATCACTGGCGATAGCGCGTCGCATCTGAGCCAGTTCGTCGGCGGTCACGTGCCCCTTGTTACTCAGGATTGCTCGAATGTTGACGGGTTCCATCGTCTTCAACACAGTCGGTTAGCCTTTCGTACGGGCGTTCATAACAAGCTGTTGCGTCACTTCTGCGGGAGCAAGCCACGCAGGGAACGGCAATCAGCCAAATTCTCTATTTGTCAAAGGTCGCGGATTATGAACAATTCGCGGGTGTTCTGCAACAATCAAGCCTTTAACGCATAAACAGACAGACATGTTCCTAGCCACAAGAGCTGTATCCGGTTCCGCGTTTTTCGCCAGATGATCGCTTAGTCGCGCTCGTCAGCGAAGGGGTGCAGGAACCCCGGCAACTTTTCTTTCGGCAGCGCTTCCATCAGGAACTCGGCCATCCGAAAATCGTCGTGTGATGTGATCTTGATGTTCAATGGCGAACCTTCCACGACATGCACCGCATGTCCTAGTTGCTCAACAAGTTGCGCTTCATCGGTGGCCTGTAGTCCGCGTCGCTGAGCGTACGCATCCAGCAGCAACTGGCGACGGAACACCTGGGGTGTCTGAGCGGCCCACAGGTTCTCGCGCGACACCGTCTCTTCGATCCGCTTATCGGGTCCGACCCGTTTCAGCGTGCTGGTGACAGGCGTCGCCAGCATGGCGGCCCCGTGCTGCTCGGCCGCTTTGAAGACTTTGGAGACCCAATCTTTTACGATTAATGGGCGAGCGGCGTCGTGGACCGCCACAAAATCGACATCGGCGCGGACTCGGGCAAGGGCATTCATCACCGAATCCGCCCGTTCGGCCCCACCCGTGACGATCTCGATATCCATAAACGCCAGGTTGGGACGGAACTTGTCTTTGAACCACTCCAAGTCATCGGGTGACACTACCAGAATCGTCTGTACGACATCATCGCGATTGGTGAACAGCTCGGCCGTGCGGACCCAGACCGGTCGCCCTTTGAGTTCGACGAAGACCTTCTTCTTAGACTGCTGCGTCGCGAATCGACTGCTCTTTCCCGCAGCCGGCAAAATCACGGCGAACTTCGGCATTTCAAGAAACCTCGATGACAGACAAGTAAGAGGGCGAAGGGCTGAGGGGCAAGGGACAGAATTATCGAGAATTGGGACATCTTCCTCCAGCTTACGCGGCCTGTCCAGTCCCGTCGTAGCCGAGGTCGCCAAAGCCTTGAGCAAATGTCGTTGGGAGTCGTTCACACACTGACATTCAATTTCACAAATGCGTCCACCGCCGTCCCGCCGCACAAACCGAACAGTCCCTCGACAGTCCGCACAATCGCGCGTTACGCTCAGCCTTGCATCGCGGGCTATTGTCACAATTCGGACCGGAAAACATGACTGCATCGAGTCCACGGTTGGCCGTGGTGCTGGTGAGCGGGGGACTAGACTCTGCTACGATTCTTGCCATTGCACAGGACGAAGGTTTCGAACCGTGTGCGATCTCTTTTGATTACGGACAGCGGCACCGGTTTGAACTGGAAGCAGCCAAGCGAGTCTGCGCTGCGGCCGGTGTGAAGCGCCAGATCGTCGTCCCGCTCGATCTACGGGCGTTCGGAGGCTCGGCCCTCACGGCCGAAATCGACGTTCCGAAAGATCGCAGCGACGATCAGATGTCGACCGGCATCCCGAT
>CBIHQO010000675.1:0-4257 GCA_966211735.1 uncultured Schlesneria sp. | reverse complement strand
GGGTTGATTCCTTTTCCCCGTACCGAATCAAAAGTCCCCACAACCCCGTTTTCAAACGTATACCGAGCATGAACGGCATCACCCGTCAGGAGTCCGACGCCTTCATTCCCTTCGACCAGACCTGCGGGGGAAACAGGTTCTCCTTTGTTGGTCACCGTGGCATAGCAATCGATCGCATCCCCGGCAAAGAACCGCATCAGATCCAGCACGTGCGAACCCAGGACCCACAGATCCTCGCCACCTCCGCGAGCATCTTCCTTGCCGCGTCCACGCAGTTCGAGCAGATCGCCTATCTGTCCATCCTGAATCAACTGTCGAGCCAGAATTGCTGTCGGCGAATAGTGCGTCTGATGAGCGAGCGCCAACTTGATATGTCGCATCTCGCACTCGCGAATGACCTCATCGGCCTGGGCCGGCGTCGGAACGAACGGCTTTTCCATGTAGACGTGGCAGTTGTGACGCGCAGCCGCTACGGCCATGTCGCGATGCTGATCAATCCAGCGCGGCCCGATTGCCACAATGTCGAGACGTTCCTTATCAAGCATTTCCGCATAGCTGGCGTAGGCGGTCGCCGCTTTGGTTCGTTTCTGAGCGTCGCGGCGGCCGGCTTCATGCTCATCGGCGACGGCGACCACTTCGGTCTCGGGAATATTGGCCCAGACGGTGTCGATCCCGTGGCCATAGTTTCCCTTACCCGTTCGGCCAATGATTCCGACACGAAGACGGTCCGCCATTTTCGATCTCCCGTTGAGCGTCAGGATTCCTCGCACCTCAGCGATATCAAGCGCGTTCTTATAGCGCGCGTGGTCTTGAAATCGCCACTCACCGATGCGAATTCTTCGCGGAAGTGGCTTTCCAGCGTCGGCGTCGCTCCGTACAGTTTGAGCGCGGAGTGGGCTGGGCGATCGCGGCAGGCCCGAACTCGTTGATAGTCGAATGTGGCACAATGACTATGAATGAGTTCGGGCCTGCAGAGGAAAGTCCGGGCTTCACAGGACACGGTGGTGGGTAACGCCCACCGTTCGCAAGAACCGGGACAGTGCCACAGAAAGTAGACCGCCAAAAGTCGTCGTTTTCGCAAGAAGGCGGCGGCGTGGTAAGGGTGAAACGGTGCGGTAAGAGCGCACCAGCGGACCGGGTGACCGGTTCGGCTCGGTAAACCCCACCGGAAGCAAGACCAAGCAGGGCGAAGTTCGTGAGCCTGGAAACAGGTTTCACGGCGCGGGGCTGTCCGTCACGTCACTCGTCCGGGTAGGTTGCTTGAGCCGACGAGCAATCGTCGGCCTAGAGAAATGGTCGTCCACGACAGAACCCGGCTTACAGGCCCACTCCGCATTTTTATACAATCACGAACGTCGCAAGCCTACACCTGTCGGATATGTTCATGGAGTTGTCAGCTCAGATATCCGCCCTTTCGAACTCAAGCCAGCAGAATGACCAGGAAGATGGCAAAAAAAGCCGTGCGGTCAGTAAACATAGAGGCCGGCCCCTCTGTTCAGACGGTCCAAGGTTCGGCGGGTCACATTGAGAACTCGCGTCAGGCGTCGTACCTGTACTTCCGCTCTCTTACCGTCGACAATCTTCGTTGTTTCGGCGATCAACCGCAAACGCTCTATCTTTGCACCCCAGACAAAAAAAATTGGGCTCGGTGGACGATAATTCTCGGCAACAATGGCACTGGCAAATCTACACTTTTACAACTGCTTGATTGCGTTCGCACTAAAGATGGCCCGATGGACAGCCTCGGTGGCGAGTTCGGCACATCCATCGGTTTCAATGAATTGACACGGAGAATTGATTCGAGCAGTTTTCGTGAATTCGTCGCACGAACATCTGTGGCAAAACGAGATCTTTTCAACGAATCAGCGCGCGCTCGCGCATCTTACGATTTCTACGTTCAGAATACCGATTGCGTCTCAACTTCGGTCCATAATGAAAAAATCGAGGCATGGGCAGCCTGGGGCTCAGTAGACAGCACGACTGCGACCATATTACCTGCAGTGGAGATCAAACTGACGCGATTCGCGTATGGTGCTTGGCGGAGACTTGGAAAGTCCACTCTTTCGACAGAAGCCAATGGCGAAAAAAACGTAGTGTCGCATCTCTTCGATGACGGGGTCGATCTGATCAATGCGGAAGAATGGCTACAACGTCTAGATTATTCGCGATCGAAGAAGTCTGAAATTCGAGAGCAGATAAATCAACGCCTTCATCTCGTTCTGGATACTCTTTTGAAGATACTTCCAGACATTAGTGAAATTGAGATCGCACCTCCATCAAAGGAGCATCTCAACCCCAGAGTTCTATTTAGAACCCCATATGGCAAGGTCGAGTTGCGTAGGCTTGGTTTTGGATATCAATCGCTGGTCTCTTGGGTTGTCGATTTCGCCGCTCGCATGTTCAATGCGTATCCGGACAGCTCAAATCCATTATCCGAACCGGCGGTCTGCTTGGTCGATGAAATCGATCTGCATCTTCACCCGTCCTGGCAACGAAAAGTAATGAAATACCTCAGCGAGCGATTCCCGAAAACTCAATTTATCGCGACTGCCCACAGTCCATTAATCGTTCAAGCGGCACCGGAGATTGGTGCGAATGTCGTCGTTCTTCATCGCGAAGGAGATCATGTGGTGATCTCCAACAACCCGATTGATGTTCAGGGGTGGCGCGCCGATCAGATCCTCTCGAGCGAACTATTCGATAATCAGCCTTTGCGATCGCCGGATATTCAGATGGCAATGGATGAACGAACGAAGTTGCTCTCCAAACAAAAACTGACGGCAAAAGATCACAAGCGACTTGCGGATCTAGAAGGAGTCGTCGCGACTTTGCCTATCGGGAGCACGCCTGAAGAACGTGATGTGACCGCGCAGCTTAAGGCAGCAGCCGCACTGCTGAATCGTGTGACCGCGAGGAAACAATGATTCGATTGACGAAATCGTCAACCGTTCCCGTGCCACTCTTGGGGCCGAAGTCCAGCGGGGTGAAGGCGACGGCAGCATTATGTGAAGCGCACAATGCTGGAGTCGTCGATCACAAGTTTTCGTCGGCGATCTATGGTCACAAGAAGGTCAAGGCAGCGGTCATCAAGGATCAATCGGGCAAGTGCTTGTTTTGTGAAGCCAAGATCGATCACGCCCAATATGGCGATGTGGAACATTTTCGGCCCAAAGGTGGCTTCAATAACTCGAATAGCGATCCCCTCGAAACGCCTGGGTACTATTGGCTCGCTTACGACTGGTCGAACCTGACCTACGGATGTCAGATCTGCAATCAAGTCCACAAGAAAAACCTGTTCCCGTTGCTGAATCCGCTGCAACGAGCCAGATCCCACCATGACGATGTAAGTGTCGAGCAACCGACCCTCGTCAATCCAACTCTTGAAGATCCCGAACACTTTATTGGTTTTCGCGACGAAGTAGCTTTCGGAAAAGACGATGCAGGTCGGGGGAAGACAACGATCGAAATCGCGGGATTGAATCGTCCCAATTTGTGCGAAAGCCGCCGCGAACTGTTCCGCCGATTCAATGATGCTTGGATGGTGCTTACGAAAGCTGAAGAACTGGCTCGCACAAATTCAATTCCACTTCCGCCGGAACTCATCGAGCAGCGTCGGCGTCTTGAAGAATGGAGTTTGCCCTCGCAGGAATACTCTGCAATGATTAAGTCTGCCCGGGCCAAGTTCGTTTGACGCGATTGGATAATTCTTTTCTAGGCAGCACAGGAGGCAACATGTCAAAAAGCTTTGCTCCACCTGGCTATAACAGTGTCAGTCCGTATCTGACCGTCAAAAATGCTGGCGGCTTGATCGACTTTCTGGTCACCGTATTCGATGGCGAAGTGAAAGAGCGGATGACTCGACCGGATGGCTCCACCGGTCATGCCGAGGTCCGTATCGGTGATTCGTTGATCATGCTGGGCGGAGCTTCGCCAGACTGTGTCTGCCAGCCGACATCGTTGTACGTCTATGTGGCGGATGTGGACGCAACGTATCAGAAGGCTTTGGCTGCCGGGGCGACTTCAGCGACTGTACCCGCAGATATGTTTTACGGTGATCGAGTTGGGTCGGTGAAAGATGAATCGGGCAATCAGTGGTGGATCGCGACGAACAAAGAACAGCTCAGCCATGAGGAATTGCAACGGCGCGCGAATGCTGTTGCCAGGTAGTCATGACTCTTAGGTGAGCCGCGGGGGGGGTGGGAGCTGGTGAGCTGGGGGGACGGGGCGAGGGATGCAGCGCGGGGGGGGCCGAGGTTG
>CBIHQO010000674.1:0-4274 GCA_966211735.1 uncultured Schlesneria sp. | reverse complement strand
TTGCGTCTCCGATGACAGAGGAAAACTGAAAGGTGCTAGACGCGACGAGTGCTGAATCCAATTCGTCCGTGTCGGCGAATTCGAGCGATGCCAAGGTCATGGCGATTGAATTGACAGATTCGTCTGGCATGCCGCAACTGAGCAGACCCGGGCCTGACAATGGGTACGAATTCAAGACACGCCGTATTGAGAAGGCGAGTTCGTATCGATCAGAAGGCTCCGGACTCGACAGGATAAGATCGAGGGATCCGAATCGCACAATCGAGACAAGGGCAAAGTGCCAGATCCAGGGAACCAGCAAGAAAGTCGCGGCCCCCGCCAGGTACGCTCCCAATGTGGCACCGACCGTGGTTCTAGACCATGCCGAGCAGAGCAGTGAAAAGCATCCAACTTGGAATGCCGTGATCGTCAGGACGTAGACGGCTTTCGAAACATCGGTGAGCTCGACGCCACCAAGCCCATACGCCATGGCTTCCAGGGGTAATGACAGGAGTAAGAATGATCCAATGGCCGCTAACCGACTGCCTAGTTTTTCGAGCAGGATCGTCCATCCCCCAAGCTTCGTCAGCTTGAGTAAAGGGAGGGTCATACGCTCTTTTTCAGTTGTGATGGCCCCACAGGTCATGATTGGCAGAAAGAGGTACAGGCCCCAGAACTGCCAGTTCACCAATTGCTCGAAGAGCGATTTCCCTTGCCCCAAGGCCTCAAAGGAATCCGGTTGAAATTGGCCAGTCCACTTTGAGTAAAACCAGAGGGCTGCAGCATAGAGCGTGACCGCATACAAAGTCCGCAAGACGAATGTTCGCGGCCGAGCAGCAAGTTGAGTTAACTCGCGGGCGAGCAGCGGCAGCCCAAATTTTGCCACGATAGACTGCATTGGCCGTCGCTCGTTGTGATGCCACCAGATCGCGAAACGGAACTACAAAGATTATGGCCTTCTATATTGAGGCCAGACAACTGAGTCGCCAGAAACTTGCCAGGCGAACTTGGCGGACCGCGAAGATATTTGTCCTGCCTCGCGATCGATCAGGTTCCTTTGCTTGCTATGCTATTGGTGGAATCGATCGAAGCTTGGCAAGAAACTCTGTGGGCCGTTTACCATGTCCTGTCCTGACCAAAGCACGGCTGTCCTGTTGATTGCGCACGGAAGTCGCCGTGCGGAAGCGAACGACGATCTAGTTCAACTGGCGAACCTGGTCTCTGATCGAGGTCGCTACCAGATCGTCGAGGTCTCTTATCTGGAATTGGCCGAACCCTCGATTCCTCAAGGGGGCAGGAACTGCGTTGATCGCGGGGCACGTCTGGTATTGATGATGCCCTATTTCCTGTCAGCCGGCGTGCACGTCGTGAATGACCTGCAGGCCATGCGACGTGATCTGGCCACCCAATTTCCGCAGGTCGAGTTTGTTCTTTGTCCGCACCTCGGCCTGCATCCGCTGATGGCCGAGATCGTGCTGGATCGACTGACAGAACGAACGTAGCCCCGAAATACGGGGCTACATGTGAGGCTTGGATTCGCGGCGTCGACCTATTTGGGATCGGCGATCGCTCCATCAGTTGGCTTGTCTGGGTTTGCCGCCTTGCCTTCTTCGACCTTCACAGGGGCATCAACAGGCTTTTCATCTTTGTGATCGTGATGAATGCCATCCAAATGATAGTCAATGTGCCCTGAGTAAGGCTTGTCGCCAATCTTGACGCTCAGGTTCCCATGGATCATCCCTGCATCCAGCAACGAATGCACGGCAGCTTCGTCGACGAGTTCGAAGCGTGACGACTTTTCTTCGCCTTCACCTTCGAGAGGCACGGCCTTCAGGGTGAGCGCCTTCTTTTCTTCGGGCGTGATCAGGACTTCTTTGGCTGCGATTGGCGACGCGGTCTTTGCGTCTTTGCCTAAGACGAAGACTCGCAAGGTGTGAGCGTCGGCATCGACGACCACTTCGGCGTGATACTCTTCATCTCCAAGTTCGACGATGCTGCCGCCGTGCGGCCCCTTGGCTCCGTGATCATGTTCTTCGTGAACTGCGGGAGCCTTTTTGAGTTCGCCGGTCTTCTTGTAGTCCGATTTGCCGTCTGAGCATCCAATGCTGCCGAGAATCAAACCGCTGGAGAGCAGTGCCGCTAGTGTAAATCGCTCCATCGCTTCATTTCCTTTGAGTGTCGGGATCTTCGTTAATAATTAAGTGTCGTACCGATGGCCGACGCAATTCGTGAAAGTCTCGCGAATCACTGCAGCAGACGCAATGGAAGGCTACATCATTCGGCTCGCTCCTTCGCACAATGCCGGCTCAGCGAAGTGGTCTGCAATCCGCTTTCGTCACGCATTTCACCTACGAATCGTACCCCAAGTTAGGAGACAACCAACGTTCAATCTCGGTCAGTGGCATCTCCTTCCGCCGTGCGTAGTCTTCGACCTGATCACGAGTGATTTTGTCGACGCTGAAGTATCTCGCCTCGGGGTGAGCAAAGTATAAACCGCTGACGCTGGACGCAGGATGCATCGCGTAGCTTTCGGTCAAGCAAATACTTGTTTGGGCCTCTGCATCGAGCAACTCGAAGAGCTTTGGTTTCTCGGTATGGTCGGGGCAGGCGGGATAGCCATAAGCGGGCCGAATGCCCCGATATTTCTCAGAAATCAGTTCGTTCATTGACAGGCCTTCGTCACGACCGTAACCCCAATCGAACCTGGCCTGTCGATGCAGATATTCGGCAAATGCCTCGGCTAACCGATCTGCCAAGGCTTTCGTCATGATCGAGTGGTAATCGTCGTGCAGTTCGTTCTGGAACTTGTCCGCGAGTTCATCGCAGCCAATTCCCGTCGTGACGGCGAACGCCCCCAGATAGTCTTTACGACCTGAATCGACCGGAGCGATGTAGTCGGCCAATGATCGGAAATCGCTTTGCCCGGGACGCTCCCATTGTTGGCGAAGCATCGGAAATCGAACCGTCGATGACGTGGCGTCGGGCGTCGATCCTGGAACAGTGAGAACAATATCGTCTCCTTCGGACGATGCTTCCCAGAAACCGTAAATGCCGCGCGCTGTCAGCAGCTTTTCATCGATAATACGCTTCAGTAGGGCCTGCGCATCCTCAAAGACCTTCTGAGCCTGCTCACCCACAACAGGGTCTTCGAAGATTTTGGGATACTTGCCACGAAGTTCCCACGTCTGGAAGAATGGCGACCAGTCGATGTAGGGGACAAGCTCCGCCAGCGAAACGTCATTCAGGACACGCGTTCCCAGAAACGCCGGTGTGTCAATCCGCACGGTGGACCAATCCGTGGCATAACGCCTCTGCAACGCTTCTGCATACGGGACCAGCTTTCTCGCCGACTGCATCGCTTCATAATTCGAACGATCGCGCTGCTGAATGGAGCGAACCTTCGTCACATAGTCTGCCTTACGAGTGGGATCGAGCAGACTTTCCACTGCAGGAACGGACAGCGAGGCATCGACTACGTGAACAACGGGTTGATCGAAGTGTGGTGCGATCTTGACCGCCGTATGTTTTGCCGAGGTCGTCGCACCTCCGATTAACAGCGGCACCGTGAAGCCTTGCCGTTGCATCTCTTTGGCTACATGAGCCATCTCATCGAGTGACGGAGTGATCAACCCACTCAACCCAATAATATCTGCACCTTCGGCTTTCGCCGCTTCCAGGATCTTGTCGCAGCCGACCATCACTCCCAGATCGATAACGTCAAAGTTGTTGCATCGCAGAACGACGCCGACGATGTTCTTTCCAATGTCATGCACATCGCCCTTCACCGTCGCGATGACGATTTTCCCGCGAGATGATCGGCCAACAGTCACTTCCTTGGGATCTGTTGTCGGTGGAGCTTCTGCAGCAGCCTTCGCTTTTTCGGCCTCCATGAACGGTTCCAGATAGGCAACCGCCTTCTTCATGACGCGTGCGCTTTTCACAACCTGCGGCAGAAACATCTTCCCTTCGCCGAAAAGTTGGCCAACAACGCTCATGCCGTCCATTAAGGGCCCCTGAATCACTTCCAGCGGCTTACCGTACTTAACGCGAGCTTCTTCCGTATCCACGTCGATGAAGTCGGTAATCCCCTTCAGCAAAGCGTGCTTCAACCGCTCTTCGATGGTCCCCAGTCGCCATTGTTCGACTCCCGCTGGTCCGGTGTCTTCTTTGACTCCCTTAAACTTCTCTGAGAACGCAATCAGACGCTCGGTGGCATCGGGGTGACGATTCAGCAGAACGTATTCGATATACCCCAACAGTTCCTTGTCGACATCGTCGTAAACGGCCAGTTGACC
>CBIHQO010000673.1:0-4292 GCA_966211735.1 uncultured Schlesneria sp. | reverse complement strand
AGAGGCGGTTGCCGAATCTGCGTCGCGCAGCAGCAGGCGAACGATTCCCCCTTGATCGATTTCTCCCAATGCTTCTCGTTCCACAATGGCGCCGCCTGGGATGCGTGCATTGGTGGGATGGTTCTGTTGGCCCCCGGGAACGTTGCTGCGGACTCGGAAGCCACCGATGGAGATGTTTCCTTGTGCGACGGCATAGGTTTCTCCGTCGGCTCCGCGTAACGGACAGAGAACCAACGTGCCCCCTTCCAGGCTGATGCCGTCATCCGCCATCGAGACAACGACATCCACCTTGCTTCCCTTGCGAGAGAACGACGGCAGTTCGGCGGTGACGATCACATGCGAGATACTGGTCGATTTGAAGACGTTGTCGAGCTGAGTCTGACGTTGCAGCTTGGTGGTCATTTCCAGCTTACGCAGCATGTCGATCGCCATCTGCTGCGTGGAGAGCGACTTGGCACCGGTCCCGTTCAGACCGAACACCAGCCCCGATCCATACAACTGGTTGCCGCGAGCCCCCTCGACCGAGGTGATGTCCTTGATCCGGACTTCAGCGTGGCACAACGAGGCACTTGCCGCGCACAGCATCAAACTCACGATGAAGAACCGACAACGAAGAAACATACTGCTGTCTCCGACAAGAATGCCTCGGGCACGCTTGCGACTGCGACTTTGTATTTTGGGAGGCCGAGGCTCCTGCCGAGCCGCGCCTGTTATTGTGAGTCCATCGACAACCGCGGCTCAGCAGGAGCCTCGCCCTCCCAGTCATTAATACGGCCAGACCTTGTTGCCGATGCGACCCAGCCAACCTTGGTTCGTGAATTTTGACTCCACGCCGCTGCCTTCGTACGAGACGTTGAAGTTGGCGATGAATCGCGATTCGACGAAGTTCGGGATTTCGATGTCGTTGGGACGAACAACGCCGGAGACGCGCAACAATCGCATTTCGTTCTGGATCAAACGGCGGCGATAGCCTTCGATAACCAGGTTTCCGTTCGGGAGGATATCGACCACGGTGACTGTCATCTGGTCGAGCAACTGGCGTTCACTGGCGAAGTCGGCACTTCCTTGGAATGTCCGGTCTGACGCATTGCTGCCGTTCATCTGTCCCGATGCTGCCCGACCCGCTCCGCCGGCGTTTCCGCTGGCAGCGAGGTTCAGCTTGGCCGAGGCCGCGGTGTCCTTCTTCAAGTTACGCTCTTCCTTGTTGGTCGCTCCCGTGTTTTCGTTCACGGAGACCGTCAACAAGTCACCAACTCGACGGGCCCGGTTATCCATGTACAGATATCCGCTGCGCTGATCGCGGCGATCCCAGATGGAATCGGCGGCCAGTTCAGCGGGCGACAACAACGGAGCTGCAGCGATGGGTGTCAGCCACAATATAATCCATTGACGTCGGGTTGTTCGCATGTTCGGTTCCTTCCGGATTTCGCGAAGTAGGCCTCACCTGACGGTGCGGGGGAGGCGGCATACGGAGTGTGCCTGCTACTTTCAGTAGGCGATTTCGACTTCTTCTGCTGAGATGATTTTGCCTTGCACGATGCTTTTCGATTCTGTGTTTTGAACACGAATCGTGTCTCCCAATCGTCCATCCTGCATCGCTTCGCCTGAGACGGTGACTGCGAGGTTGCCGATCCGGCCCAGGATCTTGACTCGATCGGCACGCTTGATTCGAATCGACTGATCTCTGTTCGCCTGAGTTTCAGTGGCTTTGTCCAGATCCTTCTCCCGCACGATTTGCGCGGCGGCCAGCGTTCGAAGTGCAGTGCGTCCAATCAATTGATCGGGCTGGGTTGAGTAGTCGGTGGCCGAAGTGACATCCCAGCGGTGCATGTAGAGATCTTCCTTCTGGATCTTTCGTCCTTTCGCGACGGGACGAGCGGTCGCGACCACCGTTTCGAAGTGACGAACTTCCAGTGCAACAGCAATTTCGATGGGGGCCTGACGATCCGACTTCATCGTGACGTCGACATTGACGCGACCGACTGGGGGACCGTTGCCGCGAAGTTCCGCCACGCAGGTGTACCGTTCGCCCGTGTTAAACAGTTTGGCGTCGCGGCCCAGGGGTTGAGCCAGTCGAAACGAGATGTCGTCGACAGGCCAAGGCAATTGTTCCAGAACGACTTTGCGTGCGGCAGCGACGATCGCGTCTTCGATCGATTGATCGGGACCGCCAATTTCTTCAGTGACCTGCGAACGCTTGCTCGGAGCAGATGACTCCACTGCAAGCTCGGCTGCAGACGATTCGGATTGGGCAGATCGCGCAGGCACATAGGAGGTGGTGCGAACCGGTTCGATTCGTTCTTCGCGAGCGCGGCGTGTCTTACCCGCTGCCGTGACTTCGGATTGAGTCCCTTTGATGGTGAACGACGTCGTATCGAACCCGGCCATTCGCAAGCGGAATTCAACGGTTTTGGCACTCACGGCGGTGGCTTCACCTGGCGCGGGCGCGTCGGTCAGATCCAGCAATTCGATCTGGGACTTCAGTGCTGCATTGGCAGTTTCGACGCGAGCGACATCCGCGACCAGGATCTCGTGGCTGGCGACATCGCATTTCGGATAGAGCGAAATCACAACCCCATTGGTGGGCGTGCGCGGAGGTGCCGCCAATGCGTACGCACCACCACCGACAAGCAGCATTGCGGCTTGAGCAACTGACCAGATCGGTTGGAGGACGTGGCGCATGTAATTGATCACTAAAGCGATGGCTGTGTTTACCTGATCATGTCGTTACTGGTGCGGAGCATTTCGTCACTGGTTAAGACGGCACGCTGGCTGGCTTCGAAGGCTCGCTGTGCCGTGATCAGTCCGATCATTTCGGTGACGACCTGCACGTTGGAAAGTTCGAGAAAGCCTTGCTGCAAAACACCGAAGCCCTGAGCTCCCGGGATGCCCTGCAGTGGCGAACCCGAGCCGGTGGTTTGCGCGAACAGGTTTCGGCCTTCGGACGCCAGGCCGCTGGGGTTCGGAAACCGCGTCAAAGCGATATTGCCAACAATGACTGTTTGCGTTGGGTTACTACCCGTGATAACCGATACCGTGCCGTCGGTCCCAATCGTCACATCGAGAGTATCGATAGGGACGTTGATCGGCGGTTGCAACATGTAGCCGTCGGCGGTTACCAGTTGCCCCGTCGAGTTCGGACGGAAAGTTCCGTCGCGGGTATAGGCGACTTCACCGCTGGGGAGCAGGATCTGGAAGAACCCCTGACCCTGAATCGCCACGTCGTAGTTGTTACCTGTATTCTCTTCGACCCCTTCGGTGAAGACCTTAGTAATGGCGGCGGTTCGCACACCGCTACCGATCTGGATCCCAGTCGGGACTTCATAACCAGTGGCACCTTGCGTACCAGGGGCGCGCACGGTCTGGTACAGCAAATCCTGAAACTGGACTTCGCTGCGTTTGAAACCAGTGGTGTCGACGTTGGCCAGGTTGTTGGCGGTCGTATCGACCACCGTCTGGTTCGCCAGCATGCCCGTCGCAGCAGTGAAAAGGGACTTCATCATGATCGAAATTACCTGTTGAGCGGTCGCGTGTTGAAGGCGATGGCATCGCCGATAGACCGCAACGCACGCTGAGCGGCTTCAAACTGTCGCACACCGGCGATCATCTGCACCATTTCCTGAACGACAGTCGAATTACTGACTTCGCGATAGCCCTGAAAGACATTAGGAGCGATATCTAACTTGGGCGCCTCTGGCGGCGCTGAAAAGTACGACGTGCCGATTCGCTGGAGCTGATGAGGGTCCTGAAATGCGACCACCTTGACCTGATCGACCTCGATCCCGTCCGCAATCACCGCCCCGTTGCTGAGGACCTCGATGGAGAACGTTCCGGGCGGGATATCGATGGGTCCGGTTTGTCCCATCGCGGGAAGACCTTCCATCGTGATCAGGCGTCCCTGATCGGTCATCTGGAAAACACCGTTGCGGGTGTACATGGGACCAGCCGGTCCCTGTATGGCGAAGAACCCCGGACCTTCGAGAGCCAGGTCGAGTTTATTACCGGTTTGCTGCATCGTGCCCGGTGCGAAGTCGGTATGTAAAGTCGGCGTCGGCCCGACCATCTGACCACTGAGAGCCGGTGCTTCGAAGCGAACGATTTCGCGCAGGTAGCCTGGCTTCATGGCATGGCTGAGATTATGCGCGGTCGCGTCCTGCTGGACGGCAGTCGCATTCATTCCGCCCGCGGCACTGTACAGTCCTCGGATCACAATGGACCTCGCTGGATTCGTTCGATCGGCAACAACTGCCGAAGCCCAAGTTGAGGTGCGCAAGCCACCCTGTCTCTACATC
>CBIHQO010000672.1:0-4294 GCA_966211735.1 uncultured Schlesneria sp. | reverse complement strand
GCGGTGCTGTATCGCGAGGAATCGAACAACGAGCGCGAATTGTATCTGGCTTTCTGGGATCCCAAGTCCAATAAGGCGACGAAGACTCGCATCAGTACAACCCCTTGGAAAATCGACTCGTGTCCGATGACGTACTATTCGCTGATGCGTAGCGGTGATGGGTTCGTGGCGGCGTGGCCGACGAAGGGTGAGATCTACTTTGCCAGACTGAATGCCGACGGCTCGTTGCAAGCACCGAAGGAAGTGAAAACGGCAGGCCTGTGCGGGATGCGTACCGGGATTGTTGGCTTGCCGATCGCTGGTGGTCGGACGCTCATCACTTGGAAAAAAGACAATAAGGTCGGCTGGCAGTTGTATGACACTCGGGGCAAAACAGATGGATTGCCGCGCTATGCCGACAGCATCGGGAGTGGTGTGGCGGTGACAACGACGAAGAGTGGCGATGTGGTGCTGTTTCGCTGAGTGCTCTTGTTCATCAGCACGGCCACACCGCAGACGGTGAGTCCGTGGCACCCGAATCAACTACCAACCACCGGTCACTCGTCGTCATCGTCCGTCTTGGTTGCTCGTTTGCGGATCGCTTTTTTCAGCGGCGCCGGTTTTCCTTCGTCTGGCTTCGTCGCAAAGATGCGGCGGACGGATTCCAGCAACACTTCCATGGGGAACGGCTTGCGCAGGTAATCGGCGACGCCCAGCATTTCTGCGTAGGCCTTGTGTCGGCCACCTTCATTCGCGGTGATCATGATCACCGGCGGAGGGGCGTCCAGCGTCTTCAGGAATTCGAGCACTGGAAAGCCGCCCAATCGAGGCATCATCATGTCGGTGATGACCAGATCCGGCTTTAGCGCGCTGATCTGCCGCTGCCCTTCGGCACCGTTCGGTGCCAGAAACACGCGGTATCCGTTGTTTTGCAGGACGCCGTGCAGCATTGACGCGATTTCGCGATCATCGTCGATAATCAAAATGGTCTTTTCGACGCTGTCGGCATGTTCAGTGGGTGGCATTGGGGCCTCGGCAGATCCAAGAATCGTTGAGCAGCAGTCTGCAATCGTAGGTCAGACCTGTGCCAGTGGCAAGGACGGCAAGGTCACATCTTGACCAATCACCATTAGCATTGCATGAACGTACCCTGACGTACGTTCAAACAACCCCTCAATTGAGGGGCTCTTCAGAAATCCGAAGTCTAAAACTCGCTGCCGTTCCCGTCGCCGAAAGCTGTCGGCCACGGGAAGAGGCAGTCTCGTCGCTACTTCTTGGCTTTCTTAAGCGTGCTCAGGTAGTCCACGATATCGGCCATCTCCTCTGGAGACAACAACTTTGCCAAATCGGCGGGCATTAACGAGATCTTGTTTTTCACGCGTTCTTCAATGTCTTTCTTGTCGAAGGCACGCACTAGAGCGTCGTTGCCCCGTAGCGTGACCTTGTTGTCGTCCTCACTGACGACGATACCCGTGACCGTTGTTCCGTTATTGAGGGCCATCGTCCACGACTCGTAGTTGTGGCTGATCCCGGCACTAGGGAAGACGATCGATTCGAACATCGCCTGACGGGCCAGTTTGGCACCAATTTCCGAAAGGTTGGGGCCGACTTCCTTGCCTTCACCATTAACGACGTGACAAGTGTTGCACTTGCCCGTGGTGGCGAAGAGCTTGGCACCCTGGCCTGGATTGCCTTTCAGCTTGGCGAGTTCGCTGAGCGGCGGCAGTGGCTTGTCGTTCTTGCCCGCGGGAGCAGGAAACATCGCGAGCAATTTCGTCCGTTGAGCATCATCGAGCGGTGCTGACTGCAGCGCGGCTGAGAGAGCAGGGGCAAATGAGTCATCCAGTTGCTTGGATTCAGCCAGCTTGAGGACTTCCGTCGCACCGGCCTTGGTCAGTGTGGCACCTTTGATGGCTTGGCGTCGAAGTTCGCTCGCGGCCTTGTCATCTTTCACGACTGGCAACAGGAGGGCAGCCACCTGGCCATCGCCGGAATTGCTCAGCGCGGTGGCCATTCCCAACGCCAGGCGTCCCTGTTCCTGAGTCGACTTCAGCAGGGCTTCCACTGGGGCCAACTGGTGCTTGGCGAGCAAGACGCGAATGGCGTCCAAGCCGATTTGATCGTCCGGGTGCGACGCGGCGAGTGCAGCCAGTTCCGGATAGTGGTCCGCAACACTGAACTTATCGACGAGGACCACGAACTGCGGAGTCCCCTTCAGTCCAGCGAGGACTCGATTCAAAGCGGCCAACTGAGCTGGATTTTTCGTGACATCGAATCCTTTCAGTCGTCCGATGGCTTCGGTGTTGAAGAATTTTGTATTGGCCTCGTCGCAAAACTAGCCAAACGCCAGCAGGACGAGCGCGTCTTCTTTTTCCGGGCCGGTCAGAAAATCGAAGGACCGGAGATACCGTGGGGCGGTTTCGGCGGTGATGGCATCAGAATGCAGGATTGCTGCCAGCAGGGCTGGAGTTTGTTTCGAACGTGATCGCCAGACGATGTCCCGCTTGGCTGGATCCAACCAGGGGTCGGTGGCGTTTGTGGGACTGGCTTTCAGTTCCTGCCAGGCCTTGATGCAGGCGTCCCAGTTGTTGTAAGCACCAATCCCCAACGCTTCTAAGTACCAGCGATCGTTGCCCTCGTATTGATTGGCCAGGGTCGCCCAGAATTCGGGTTGCTTGGCGGAGGCATACTGGTTCAACGCGATGGCGCAGTCACGGCGGACTTCTGCGGCAGGATCATTGACTAAAGTTTGCAGCACGACTGTGAGATCCATTTTGCCGCGCAGTTCGCGAGCCAAACGGAGACCCGCGATCCGAATATCGGGGTCTTTATCGATGATCGCCTTGGCAACAGCCTGAGGTCCTTTGCCTTCGATCTTTCCGAGCAGCCACATGGCGCGGGCTCGGACTCGTGGATTGGCATCGCTCTCAAAAACTTTCGTGAGAGCGGGCAAGGCCTTCTCGCCCTGGGCGTGAAGCGCCGTCCAAGCGAGATAGCGAGCCGCTTCGTTGGGGCTCTTCAAAGCGGCAACCGCGCCCTCTACGGTACTGACATCAACCTTCGGTGACTTATAGGGAGTGTTTGGCGGAGCGAGTCGGAAGAGGCGACCGCGATCGGCGTCGCCCATGCGATGGCCGCCGACGCCAGGATCGTACCAGTCGGCGACGATCAATGATCCATCGGGAGCGACACACACGTCAGACGGGCGGAACCAGTTGTCACGGGCCCCCAGGAGCACGTTGACGATTTCGGCCGAGTAACCAGCGCCGTCCTTCTTGGCGGGATAGGCGCGGACCACATTGGGGCCGGCGTCGCAATGAATGATCTGGTTATGGAAGACTTTGGGGAGCAGGTCGCCTTCGTAGACACAGATCCCCGTTGGTGAGCCGGCGCCGGTCTGCAGCAGGTTGGGGACGACTCCGGGATCGTTCAAATGCCAGTGTCGCAGCGGGATTTCTGTCTCCAGGTTCGTGCGGGGAGAATTCCAGGCGGCACCGTTCATTTCGTCGCGGTAGCCGAAGTTGCCGAATTCCATCACGTAGTTGATGCGAACGCCGCGGTTGCCGTCGTCGTCGTTGTCGGACTGCCAGAGCGTCCCGAAGCTGTCTACCGCGACTTCCCAGTTGTTGCGGAAGTCCCACCCGAGGGTCTCGAACTCACTGCCGTCCATGTTGCAGCGGAAGACCATGCCTTCCTGATAAGGCTTGCGATGATCGTGAACTTCGCGGCCGGACAGGTCGACGATCTGCTTGCCGCTTTTGTCTTTGATTCGACGACCGCTGTTGCCGAAGTTGAAATAGAGTTTGCCGTCGGGACCGAAATGGAAGGCGTGAATTCCGTGGTCGTGCTGAGCCCCTTCGATGCCGGTGAACAGCAGTTCTTTGCGGTCTGATTTCAGATCGCCGTCGTCGTCATGCAGAAAGAAAACGCTGTCGCCGCAGGAGACGATGATCTTCGTCCCCTTGCCCGACGGAGTCGGCAGGACGCAGATGCCGTGTGCGGAATCGACATCGTGTCCCTGATGGAAGACGGTCTGCTTGTCGGCGACACCGTCGCTGTTGGTGTCTTCCAGAATCAGAATGCGATCGCCTTCTTTGCGTTCACCATTGCGATGCCGATAGTTGACGACTTCGCAAACCCAGATCCGCCCGAGATGATCGATATCGATGCTGGTCGGGTTGAGCATCGGTGGATTCGACGCTTCACTGGCGAAGAGCGATGCTTCCAATCCTTCGGCGATATCCAGTCCCAGGATCGCATCCTTAGGATCGCGGCTTCCGGCACCGTTGGGAGCGGAGGCCACCTGGAGGGGAGG
>CBIHQO010000671.1:0-4301 GCA_966211735.1 uncultured Schlesneria sp. | reverse complement strand
CAGAAAACACGTAAACAATAACAGCCATTACGGTTGCGACCCGCGGAGGGAAGACGACTTTCCCTGCGCGAACCTGAATGGCCGTCGTCGTGTCCGTGTCGTGGCTCAGACCACATTCCGAGGAGATTGCGATGATTCGATCGATGGCCGCTGCCGACACCGCTGTGCTGTTGAGCCCTGTCGCCTCGTCCTCGGAAGGATTCCATGCCCGCTTCGATTTCTCTCCTCGATGTCACGTGGTCCCCGCCTGACTACCCGCCACTGTTCTCGCACTTGAACTTGAGTTTTGGCCCAACCAGGACCGGCTTGGTCGGCCGGAACGGTGTCGGCAAGACGACGCTCCTCAAGCTGATCACGGCCGAACTGCGTCCTCACACGGGGCATGTCGCCGTCATTGGCAGCCTCGGCGTCATGCGTCAGACCGTTCAGGTGAGTCCCCATGAAACGCTGGCTGACCTCTTTGGAGTCACTCAGGCACTCTCCACCCTGCGACGCGCCGAGCGAGGCGAGGCGACTGACAACGAACTGGCCGACGCGGATTGGACCCTTGAAACGCGCCTGGCGTCGGCGCTCAGTAGACTCGGCCTTAAAAGTCCTCCGGACACACTGCTCGCGACAATGTCGGG
This sequence comes from uncultured Schlesneria sp., assembly GCA_966211735.1. Taxonomy (GTDB): domain Bacteria; phylum Planctomycetota; class Planctomycetia; order Planctomycetales; family Planctomycetaceae; genus Schlesneria. The sequence goes on along the minus strand of CBIHQO010000671.1, from coordinate 3,675 downwards.
TGGAGAACGAACCCGCGCTGGTCTCGCCGCGCTACTCTTCGCAGAACCCGATTTCCTGATACTCGATGAGCCGACCAATAACCTCGACCGAGAGGGCCGCGTAGCCGTCCTTAACTTGCTCGCCAGCTGGCGGTCCGGTGCCATTGTGGTCAGCCATGATCGAGAACTGCTCGAAACAATGGATGCCATCGTGGAACTGACGACACTGGGAGCCACGCGGTACGGCGGCAATTGGACTAGCTATCGCGAACTCAAAGCTCAGGAGCTTGCCGCAGCAAAACGCGAACTCGCCGACGCCGAGAAACGTGTTGCCGATGTCAATCGCAGTGCCCAGGCCACCGCCGAACGACACGATCGAACGAGCAGCAACGGCCGAAAAAACGCACTGAAGGGTGGCGCGCCGCGCATCATCCTTGGCGGGATGAAGAGCCGGAGCGAAAACACCAGCGGTGAGAATACCCGCCTGGCTGAACGTCGTCGTGAGGAAGCCCTCGATGCCGCTGCCGTCGCTCGCGAGAGAATCGAGATCCTGCAACCCCTCACCGTGCAGCTTCCGCCAACTCACCTCCCTGCTGGCAAGACGGTTCTCAGATTCGCAGAGGTCACAGTCGGTTACGAACCCGATCGGCCAATCCTTCGCGACCTCTCTTTCGATATCATCGGACCAGAACGCATGGCGATCATGGGCCCCAACGGCTCGGGCAAAACAACCGTGCTCGCGGTCATCACAGCGCAGCTCACCCCATGGATCGGCCAGGTCGACGTACTCACCGATTTTGCCCTGCTCGATCAGCGAATGAGCCTCCTCGACCCGGCCACCTCCATCCGCGACAACTTTCATCGTCTCAACCCAGGCACCGACGAGAATGCCTGCCGATCAGCACTGGCCCATTTCATGTTCCGAGCCGACGCTGCTCTGCAATTCGTCTCCACACTCAGCGGTGGCCAATTACTACGAGCAGGCCTCGCCTGCGTCCTGGGCGGCCCAGCCCCCCCTTCCCTCCTGATCCTCGATGAGCCAACCAACCATCTGGACATCGACTCGATCGAAGCGGTCGAATCCGGACTGCGAGGCTACGATGGTGCGCTACTGGTGGTCAGTCATGACGAAGCCTTCCTTAACGCGATCGGGATCACTCGGCGGTTAGAGCGGCAGGTGTCGTGGAGAGCTGAAAAGACGGAGTGCCCGATGACGATTCTAGTACGATCCTGACAGAGACATTCAATCGTGAGATGATTTGGGGTAGAATCTTCTAACGATCAAAGTCACAGGAGTCGTCTCGATGGCCTTCACGGTGAATCACAAAGATGCGATGGCGAAAGATGCCGAATTCGAGGCCTATGCTCGCCTATTGCGACAGCAGGGCGTTGATCTTGGTAAATTGCACCGCGCGCCTGACCCGGGTACTGGACGTCGTTGGTTGTACGTTTGGCAGTCGGAAAAAGAGGCGCATGCTTTTGCCGACGAGTTGAACAAACGCACTCGCGACAGCGCTTGGGGTGTCGTGCATGTTGACGCACCGCCATCTGAGGGGCCGATGGGTCCCCTGATCATTCAGGTAGGCAGAAGAGGGAGTGGTTTGGTTTTCGGACTACACCCATTGAGTCGTGCGATGATTCAGTCTGCGTTTCCCGATGCGAAAGGGTCTGCTTCTACGATTTCCATCAATTTCGAGACGTTAGACGACTTCAATTCGACACATGGGGGCATTGAGCATCTAGCACAGGAGGTGGTGCCGACCCTAACGGGCTTGAAGCTGCCAGAACTCGAAAACCTCGGCTACGCTCTCATCGAGGATGACACAGACCGAACACTGGTGTTCGTACAACCTGGCGATCTTGTTCAAGCTTGAGGAACCTCGGGATTCACTTCTTGGACTGGCTTGAGGGGTGGCAGAGTCTCCCAAGCATTCACGAAACCTGTCAAATTGAACTTTCCACATTTGGCACTCCAATTGGATTCATCGACGTTCGCTTGATCTCCTTTTGGTAAGTCGGCGGGCCGAAACTGAATATGTAGCTCTAAGTTGCCGGATTTTTCATTTTCCGACCCGCAGCCATCGTTCCAAAGCTCCTGCAACTTCGCTCGGCGAACGACAACAAACTTACCCCACCCGCCATCCAATCGAACTGCGAAGGCGTAGAACAGCGGCGGTTCATCCGTTCGCTTTAACTGGGCCATGGGCACCCCAAATTTTGCCGAATAGCCCATTCCTTTCTTATACAGTGCTGCAGGTGCTGTTTTTACCTGAATCCTCGCGACATCCTCGCGATCATCCCGAAAGGCGAAGACGTCCATACCAACATCGATATGTGGCACAGCCGCATTGCATTGACGATGCAGTAGCTCACCCATGACAGCCATCTGACCGCTACCTCCCGAAAAGCTCGCGCTCGAGTTGCCTTTCCACGACATTGGAACCTCATCGATTATCGAGACGGACGATGGTGGGATGAACTGGAAATCCTAACTCGTTTCGCCGGATGGCGACAATGGACATGATCGTGCACATCTCGATGAGCTACGTCTAATTGCCCCAAGGCCGGGCGGCAATGCCGCACCAATCAACTTGGGCATCAAACCCGGGTTCATCACGATCCTATAATTACCTTGTACTTTCGTTTTATAATGGAGTAGACTCCCGCACGTCCTGATATGGCTTGACCAAATCGAAGTGTCTTCATCACCGCTAGCCTCAGGGTGCGCCAATGCGAACGACCACATCGCTCTTCGTTGTCATGCTGCTCCTTCAGGCGGTTGCCGTAGTTAACGCATCGGAGATGAAGACCTCCGGGACTATCACAGCGATTGACATCGACAATCGTTCGATCACGGTGCAACCTGCGAATCTCGACTTGGGTCATGAATGTGAACCCATCACGTTGGACGTGATTCGTAGAACCAAGTTCACGGTTCAAGGGGAGTGGGCAAGACTCGCCAACATCCTGGTGGGGCAATCGGCAAATGTGACCTATGATGAAGAACTGGCCGTCGCCACGGTCGTCGCCGTTCGTGAATCGCTCGTCCACGATGAGGAGCAAGCCGCAGCGGCAATGAAAGCGCTGCAAGGCAATTGGATCTGCATTGCTGAGGAAGAAGCCAGTGCTGGGGTGATCGATCCCCACACTGTCAAAGAGAGGAATCGGCGAGTGGCGATTTTCCACAACAACTTGACGATGCGACGCACGCTCGACCGTAAACGGGGAATCTTCACGGGAACGTTCCGCATCGACCCAGTCATGGGTCACTTCGATTTCATCGGCACACACGCCAATGGCACCATGACGAAGTGGATCGGAGTTTACGAGATCAAGGATGACACGTGGAGACTACGATACAACGAAGACACCCCTACTGAATCAGTACGGCCCGCCGGATTGGAAGACCGTGAGAAAAGTAAGTCCAGAATGTACACATTGATCCGGGACGATCATTAAATCACTTTTGAGATCGCGGCGATTTCAGTTTCAGATTGCAACGGAACGGAGTACCTCGTACTTCGTGCCAAAATGAACGTGCGCGATTCTGGTCATCCAATGTCCGCGGCACACGAAGTGTGCCGCCCCCAAGTAGCCTACACGCGCCCGCGCGAAGAAACCCCACCGCGACTCCCCCGGCCGCGTGAAGACGCGCGGCATCGCGCCCACGCCGGTGAAGTTCGGCATCTCCTTCAA
>CBIHQO010000670.1:0-4308 GCA_966211735.1 uncultured Schlesneria sp. | reverse complement strand
AGCAGGATCTGATGTTTGAATGGCACGCTGCGCCGATCGACGACGTGTCGATGTTTACGGATGGATTGCAATCGGTCGCCCTGAACTATGCGACTCGGCAGGCTCACCAACCATTCTTCACGCCCCTATTGGACGCACTGCGACAGCATGAGGCTCCCACTGAGTTGCTCGGGCCGCTGCAGTCGTTCCTGGAGTCGAAGAACCTGACCGACCGGACCGATGACGACTTGACGTTAGTTCTTGCCACGCGAATCAATTCGGTATGACCGACTATTTCGATTCACATGGGCATCTCGTCCGTCTGGGCAAGAAACTAGGGTCAGGTGGCGAAGGAAACGTCTTCGAATTGCAGGGCGATGCGAAACTCGTCGCGAAGATCTATCATCGACCCGCGACAGACACCCGCGCCGAAAAGCTCCAGGCAATGACATTGCTGGCGACGGAAGAGCTGCTCCGTTTTGCGGCTCTCCCAATTGCGACACTTTCGCAGACTCGATCAGGGCCGGTCGCCGGAATCGTGATGCCGCGGATTCGAGATCAGGCCGAGATCCATAACTTGTATAGTCCGGCTCATCGGAAGGCGCACTATCCGGATAAGGATTGGGGCTTTCTGATTCATGTCGCCATGAACGTCGCAGCGGTCTTTGATTCTCTGCACGAGAAGTCGATTGTCATTGGCGATGTCAATCAAGGCAATGTGCTGGTTTCGACTCGGGGAACAGTCACGTTAATTGACTGTGATTCATTCCAAGTATCGGCCAACGGTCGAGTCTATCCGTGCGAAGTGGGAGTGGCGCACTTCACGCCGCCCGAGTTGCAGGGGCAATCCTTTCACGGGACGGTCAGAACGACGAATCACGACCTGTTCGGTTTAGCGATTCTGATTTTTCATCTTCTGTGCATGGGGCGGCATCCGTTTGCTGGCCGCTTTACGGGAGTTGGCGAACCACCACCGCTTGAGAAAGCGATTGAACAGTTTCGCTATGCGTATAGCCGCCATGTGAAAACAAACATGCTGCCCCCGCCGCAAACACTGATGGTTCCGGCCGTCCTGCCAGAGCTTGCGGAACTCTTCGAACGGGCCTTCACAAAGGGAGGTGAGCTTCCCGACGCGCGGCCGACAGCAGCTGAATGGCATGCCGCCCTTCGTGACCTGAAGTTGCAACTCAAGCCTTGCGCCGCCGATCTCGGCCACAAGTACCCCAACTATCTGGGAACGTGTCCGTGGTGTGCTCTCGAACGAGAAGGGGCACCAAATCTGTTCGCCTCTGTGACGGCGCATCTTGTTGATCGGCGCGAGGGAGAATTGACCGCGAGTCTGGAGCCACTTTGGAAGCCGCTGCTGAACCTGCGACAAGCGGCAATCGACTGTGTCCTGCAGAAGGTCTCGTTTCAAAACTTGCAGGTCACGGCAAATCCGATCCCTGCCGAGATTGAACAGAACCAGTCGTTCGCCCTCTTGTTGGGGCGCTGCTTCGTCGGCATGCTGGTATTGCTCGCTGTGAGCTGGTGGATTCCATCGATGCTATACATTGCCACGACGTTGTTGATCGGATTCGGAATCTGGTGGTTCGTCGTGAATCGTTACTATGGGCTTCAGCCCGAAATCGAGCGTCGTGAGAAGCGGCTGAGGGAATCGATTTCTCGCTTGCGTGTGCTTGAGTCCGAAGGGGCAAAAGAACTGGAATCGCTAAGGTCGGCCGTTGAACAGGAATTTCATCGCCTGGATCTGACGAAAGCGGAAATCGAAGGATTGCGTCCGCGATACCAGGCGGACCTGGATGCTCTTAATCTGCAGCGGGAGCGTCGTCAGCTGGATGCGTACCTGAAATCACACCTCATTCGTTCGACGACGATCTCATTTGTTAACGACTGGCAGAAATCGACACTGGAATCGTTCGGAATTGAGACGGCTTACGACCTGAATGAGATCCGATTAGCAAATATCAATGGTCTCAGCCAAATCGCGAGGTCCGCCTTGCTCGATTGGAAGATCGCGATCCAGAAGAAGTTCAAATTTCGCCCCCGCGAGAAGATTCCCAATGTCGATCGCAACACGATTTTGGCTCGCTACCTGCGGCAACGGGAAGATCAGGAGCAGGCCTTGATGAGCGGGCGATCGTCTCTCGAACTGATCTACAATCAATTGCAGGAAGTCCGCTCGCGCTACCAGCAGCGACTGGATATTGCCGCTCAGCAAGCGAAGCAGGCAGAAGCCGACGTGCTGTCGCTGCCTGAATGAGATTGCTGATTCGATGACATGCGGTTCAGCCTGCCTTCGCAAATCGTTCGTACAACTTTGAGTATGCTCCGGCAGCAGCCACCAGTTCCGAGTGAGTGCCGCGTTCGATGAGGTGCCCGTGGTCGAGGACCAGCACCTGGTCAGCATGGCGGATCGTGCTGAGCCGATGTGCAACCACGAAACTGGTACGTCCGGAAAGTAGCACGTTTAGAGCCCGTTGCAGTCGGACCTCTGTTTGCGGATCAATGCTGCTCGTGGCTTCGTCCAGGATCAACAGTCGGGGATCGGCGAGCAGTGCGCGAGCAAAGCAGACCATTTGACGCTCGCCTTGTGACAACTGGCCACCTCGTTCGCCGACCAGAGTCTCAAAGCCCTGTGGCAACGATTGCATCAGGTCGAGGCAATCGAGTCGCCGACAAACTCGCAACAGTTCATCCATCGTTGCGCCAGGTTTGGCGAAACGAATATTGTCAGCCACGGTCCCCATGAACAAGAAGTTCTGCTGCAGAACCAGACCGAATTGAGTGTGCAGGGATTTCGTTTGTAGCCGGTTCAGATCCTGACCATCTATCAAAATGCGGCCTGTCGTCGGCAGGTAAAACTTGGCCAGCAGGTTAATGATGGAAGTTTTGCCGCTTCCTGTGTGTCCAACCAATGCAATTGTCTGACCCGGCTGAGCCACGAAGCTGATGTTGTGTAAGACCGGGCGACCAGGGTCGTAGGCGAACGAGACTGCGTCGAATTCGACCTTTCCCTCCAGCCGCATGACTGGCAATGCGTCTGGTGCATCCTGCCACTCGGGCTGACGATCCAACAGCGAGAACAGTCGCTCTGCCCCGGCCATCGCGGTCATCGCCTGGTTGTACTGGTTCCCCAGAATCGTGAGTGGCGCGAAAAAAACATTCGCCATGAAAAAGAACCCGACCAACTCACCGACATCCGTTGCGTTGCCCGAATTCAGCACGCGCCAACCGCCAATAACAAGCAGCAGGCCCACGAATACTTGTGTGTTCAGCTCGACGAGAGGAAGGAACAACCCGTGAGTTCTCATTACGGCTGTGTTGTAACGTGAGTGATCTGTCACAAGCTGGTGAAACAGACGTGCGTTCTCTTGCTGGCGAACAAATCCCTGGGTGACGCGAATGCCGATCACCGACTCCACCAGTGTCGCGGTCACCCGGCTGAAGGATTCCCGCATCTGCCGCAACAGTACACTCAGTTTGCGATGGAAGTACCGGTTGATTCCCCACAGAATCGGAGCCATTCCCAGAACCAACAGAAACAGGACTGGATCGAGCCAGATCATGAATGCGGCCGCGACCCCCATTTGTCCGACAGCCACCAGGCTAACGAAGAGGACTTCCTGAACGCCGATCCGGACGTCTTCAATATCGGAAATCATCCGGCTGATGATCCGTCCGACTTTTGTCTTGTGGAAATAGCTCATTGGCATCGTCTGCAGGTGAGCGAAGATGGCATTTCGCAAGTCGAAGACGACGGCTTCGCCTAGTTCCAACGCGTACCGTTGGCGGAAGTGCATCGTGACTTGCGTGAAGATGGCCAGGAACGCGAATGCGACGGCTCCCCAGATAACTCCGTTCACATCGCTGCGCTGGATCGGGCCATCGATCACTGCCGCGAGCACCCAAGACAACGCTGGAAGCTGAATCGCTCTTAACACGACGGCGACAAGTAGCCAGTTACGCTGTGGAGCGTATGGCCTCATAAATTCCATGAGTCGCGCGATCAGGCGAAAATCGAGTGGCCGGGAATCGACGTGGTCCTCGTGCTGCCCTAGTTTTGTGAGTGCCGTCGCCTGAACCGTCTGCGCCATCGGGCCATCTATCCTTAAATGTCGAAGGTCTATTGGGTTATCCTACACGGCAAGGGGGCGTCCGAGAATGATCCCATCGAATTTGAAAGCGAGCCGACAACAAATTGAGTTAGAGTTGAGTTACCGACCGCCACTGGAGACGATAGAGTCGCAAGGTCAGATTCAATCACCTGCGGAGAAATGATGTGATGTTTGATGTTTTCCGAAGAAGCCTGTCAGGCATTGTCTGCCT
>CBIHQO010000669.1:0-4322 GCA_966211735.1 uncultured Schlesneria sp. | reverse complement strand
CCCACAATTCCCGCCATGCAAAACCTGTCACAAGCTGCCGAAGATGCTGGGTTTCGAACCCGTCAAATGTGCGTGTTATGACAGACCGGCGGCAGAATATCCGAACCGTCCAACATCACCGGCACCTCCGAAGAGGTAGCAGAAACGAGGGCCAAGGATGGCTGCCAAACTGAAACCCAGTGACACGATCACAGCGAACGGCGTCACGAAAACGATCTCCGAATTCGCGATCGATCTGAACTGCCCTGTCCAGACGATCCTCGGCCGGCTGCAGCGGGAATGGCATCCCGATCGAGCTGTGAGCGAACCGCCTGGTGCGAAAGGCGGATCCAATCGCGGGAAGAAATCCCCGGCCGAGGTCCTGACGCCTGACGAGCTGCAGCGTTTACTCGAGGTAAACAATGACGGGGCGACCGGCTGCCGGAATAAAGCCCTGATCGTGATCGGTTGGCGGTCCGGAGTCCGCATCAGCGAGGCGCTGGCCCTGCGGCCGTCGAATCTGGATCCGGTGCAGCAGACGTTGCGAGTACTCCACGGCAAAGGGGACAAACCGCGGACCGTGGGCCTGGACGCCCAGGCCTGGGCAGTCGTTGCCAAATGGCTGGATCTGCGCGAGACGCTGGGCATCGAAAACGACGCTCCGCTGTTTTGTACGTTGAAGGGCAAAAAGCTGGATTCGCGATACGTCCGTGAGCTGATGCCACGCCTGGCAGAACGGGCCAAGATTGCGAAGCGGGTTCACTTCCACGGCCTGCGTCACACCATGGCGTTTGAACTGGCCGGCGAAGGCCTGCCGATCCACCTGATCCAACAGCAGCTGGGCCACAGCAACGCGGCGATCACTTCCCGATACCTGGCTCACTTGAACCCGGCCGAAACGATCGCGGCCATGAAGGCCAGGAGCTGGGGAAAGGACAAGGTGACACACCCTGTCACATCAGCGATCGCCGGCGGCTCGGGGCTGATGTCACCTGGTTGGATGGACCGGCTGCGAGAAGAGATTGGCCCGCGCCTCGTGCTATTCCACGATGGCCGGGCCAATGAGTCTGAGTTCAGGGCTGCTGTTTTGCTGTTCTAGAATTAATATTTCCTGAGTGCGACGAGGGAGATTTTCTCTCGCACCAGTTTGTTTAGGTCAAACCAGACGCAATAAGCTTCTGGATCACCAGGGTTATCATTCAGGAATTCCACTGTCATGATCGGCCCTTCGCCCGATTTCAGCCTGACTGTATCACCGGCTTCGATCTTCTCTTCTTCTGCCATTGCTCGGCCCTCCAATGTAGATTTCGACACCAAAGTTCAGTATGCCGCGGCTCGAATCAATTCGCGAGCCGACGACCGCTAAGAAGCATTAGCGGTAGCCCACGCCTGGTAATCAGGGGAGGCGATCACGGCTTCGGCGATCGTCTCTTGCTTCTTGCCGGGGGGAACCGTTTTGAGGTACTCGATCACTGCTGGCGGTAGCTTGATGCCGAGTTTGATCCAGTCACTGGCAGGGCGTCCTTGGCCTGGCCGCACGCCGCCGTGCGTCGGTTTCTTCTTTGTGGCTTTTTTCACTTGGCAATCCCTCTGCTTGGGTTGAACAATCGCTGCACGCCCGGCTTATAGAGGTGGCGGTAGACTTTGGTGCTGACTTGATCAACGTAAGTTGGGCCAGCAAGTCGTCTCAGGTCGATCAATCTCCTCTTGACCGTGCGTTCGTTGCAGCCTAACCGCACGGCCTCTTGTGAGACGACTACGCCGTCGCCGGCGAGCAGCCAATCGAGCCGCTCAAGAACTTGAATAAGTTCAGGGAGTGTTGGTTGATAGGCTGACACCTTATTTCCCTAGCGGCTTGAGGTACGGCAGTACGGGCACGATGCGATAGTGGCAGACTCGTTCCAGGGCCTTGTGGGGCTTGCCTCGACGTGGGGCCGTCCAGATCGTGCAGAGCCACTCGCGGCCGACGTCCTCGATTGGCGGCAAGTGGTCGCACTGGTCAGCACCGACGTGGAACGAATAGGGGTCTTGGCTCCCGTCGTCGAAGAGGAACTCCAAGGCTTCCCGGCCGAGTGGCGTTTGCCAGTGGCCCCGAGACACGATCACGGATTTGCCCGATCGCATTTCGTTCACCTCCTGCTCCCAGCCGGTGGGGAGCAGGATTCGAAACGCTCCAGCGTTGCCGGAAACAAACAGGGTGCCCGCCTGGTCGAGCGGGCCACCCCAATAGTTGGACCGCACGATTAGCGGCCCATGGTTTTCAATTTCGAGTTTCACAGTGACTCAATCTCTTCGAGTGTGGCCGCGTCTGTCGCGAGATCAAACTTACGGCCGGTCAGTTTTTCGAACTCACGAAAGAACTTGATCTGTTGTTCGGCGGCTTGGAAGGAGGCTCGCGTGTTGTCGTCGTCCAAGGCCTTCTGCTGAACTCGACCCCAGTACGTCAGGGCCGCGCGAACATAAGGCAGGAAATCCTCTTTGACGGTCCCCGTGGGGACTTTGTCGACGACCAGCAGCGTTGCTGCTTTGGCGTTTTCGATCGGGTCAGAATCTGTCAATTCGCGACTGTTTTTCCTTGCGCTGGCTTCTCGTTCAGCCTTGATGCGAGCTGACTCTTCGGCCCTGATTGCTTGCTGCACTTCGAGCGCTCCAAGCCACTCCTGAACGACTTCGTCCGAGACGCATTCTTGGGTCACGCCTTCGGCAACCAGGGCGAAGTAGCGTCGCTCAGCTCCCTTGCTGTTACGAGTGCAACACTCGTAGAGGCCGTCCAACAATTCATAGGTCCACTCGCCGCCGAAGACTGTCTTGTCAGCTTCTACGAAGGTTCGTGACAGTCCGAATTGTGCGTCTTTGCCGTTGATCCGAGCAACCCATGGTCGCTTGTGTCCGCCCAATCGTGAAGCCTGTCGCAGAGTGATCGTTGCCATTGTCGTTTCCCTTTTTTAGTGAGCCGGTTCGCTCGTTCAGAAAAGCCTCGCCGCACGTTGCGGCGAGGCGAAGTGCTGGATTACTTCGACTGAATCGTTCCCTTGAGATCTTGCAGGATCTCGGCGATCACTTGCAGGCTGACCGAGGCGTCCTTCAGGTCGTCGCGGTCGCTGTTGTCTTGGGCTCGGAGTCGCAGGCTGGTCAGTTCGTCGCGAAGCTGATCGATCAGGCCGCGTGCTTTGAGTGTTTCTCGTCGAGCTGCGTCTGTCATTGTCGTTTCCCTTTTTTAGTGAGCCGGTTCGCTCAGGTCTTTGTTTGTTGCGGTCACGTTGACTGCGATGGATGTATCTTACCCGCCCACTTGATATCGTCAAGACAAAAACAAGTCTTTAGCAAAATAATTCGGAAATAGGCGCGGGTCCTTCCCGACGACCTCGGCCGGAAGCCTCCGTGCGTAGCAGCACGGGGGTCGAACTGCCTTTCTTTCTTCTCGACCGACTTTTGGCCGCATATTCCGAACAACCGGCACCGCCGGAACTTAAGCAGCCAATAGGTAGTCGGGGCGGGACTGAAAATCCTGGTGTCGCCGGTTCGATCCCGGCCCTGGCCACTTTAACTATCTCTCTCTTCCACTACGCATGTGGCGATGGCTATCGAAGTCATTCCCACGCTTCCTCCTGCCCCCCAAATCGACCTGAACAACAAATCCGTTCAGGGGCGGCGGAAGTAAAGTTCTACAGGTTCAAGCCTGTTTGCGCCGATCTAGTGATTATCTACAGCTAGACCCCATTGGACGGGACCGGCAGTCGCTGCCGGAGTGTGTTGTCTCCCCAACGGCAATCATGTTTGTGGTGACGAATAGGTACGGAAGCCTGCATGGCCCTCGGTTTGAGCCTGAATACCGAGGGATGGCCGGTTCTATTCCGCGCTCATTTCCATTTCTTCATTTCCAAGGCAACATTGTGACGCGAACTTGGATGCTTTTCGCGTGCCTGCTGATCGGTGGCTGGGGGTGTTCGTCTCGACATTCCTCGACCGGTCCTTCCAATGTTGTCGGATTTCAGCTCCCGACCCACCAGTCTCGATTGATCCGTAAGGGGCACACGTACGAATACGGCCGCAGGTCGATGGAAGACCGGCTGCAAAAACTGCTGGGTGGCGCGCGATTCACGTATGTCGTCGATCAAGACGGCGTGTTGACTCAGTATGAAAGCAAAGCGGCGAAGCTGGTGCTGCAGTTGACGGGAACTCGCTCGGGAATCGAACGAGCCACGCTCAGGCTGCATCGCCCCGCCGATTTGACCGCGAAACAAAAAGAAGCTCGCGAGCGGGAACTGAAGATCATCTGCCAGACTCTGCAGCTTGGCGATGACGGCACGAAATGGGTTTCCGACGCCGCCTGCGTCGATGTC
>CBIHQO010000668.1:0-4326 GCA_966211735.1 uncultured Schlesneria sp. | reverse complement strand
CGAACTTGTCCGGTCGGCGGAGTGGCATTGTTGGCATCGTCCAGCGATCCAACTAGTTGGCCAAACTTGCCGCCAACTGCGGCATCGGGAGCCGCATAGAGAATAACCTGAGCGACATTCTGGTCAGCCGACATCCCGAATGATTCAATGGTGACACCAGGTGGCAGGTTGTCCCCTTTGAATGTCAGGGGGCCGCCAAAGTTTTGTCGATTCGCGTTGATCAGCAACGGGAATCGATTGACTTGTGCGATGACGATGTGCGGTTCGACGTACTGCACGAATTCATTGACACCCAACAGCAAATGCGGAGCGACCGGTTCCAGTTCCACTCGGTAGTGGAACGCATCTCCACCGCGGTGCAGATGATCGCGGACTTCCAGGAAGTATTCGCCGTCGGCAGGAACGGCAAAGCGAAGGTAGCTGTCCGGTGTTCCGTTCGCATCGTCATTACTGGCAATCGCGCCCCCTTGAGCGTTGTACAGAACCAGCAGCGGATCGAGTTCTGACCGAATCCGACGTGCGTAGACGTGGATGTCGATGTTCTGACCTTTGGTTGCCGTAAATCCGAAGAAGTCCGCGTCGGTTTTAGTAGCCAACACGCCGTTGAATGCAACCGGTGCCGCTGCCTTAGTCGCTTGTTGGATATTCTCGTTCGGCTCGACTTCAATCGAGTTCTCCAGATTTGTCAGGCGGAACTGCATGCCTGACGGAGCAATTCCCTTGTCATCTTGTGGGAAGACTTCGTAATCGGGTCCACCGGTTGCCGGGAGATCGAATTCTCGAGTGAACTCACCCGCGATATCGCCCAGGAACCGAACTTGAACCTTGGTTCCCGGCTTACCGCCTGCAGGAACAATCGCGAGTGGACGAGGATAGCTACCGATGTGACAGCGGTAGTGGCTGGCACCATTTCCCCCATAGCTGCTTTCGCGGATCTGCACGACGTACTTGCCGTCGGCAGGAGCGATGATTGAGGCGACTCCATCCTGCCAGATCAAGGCTGCGTCGTCGCTGGTCGCGAGTTCGAAGCGAGCTTCATTGAGAATCGCGACATACGGATCGAACATCGTATTGCCAAGGCGAATGCCTTCGACTTCGGCCGTGATCCGTTCGCCCTTCTTCGCTTCGACGATGAAATAATCGACATCCTCGTTCTGAATAATCCCTTCGACCGTGACGTTGTTGGCGATTTCCTGAGGTTTGGCGAACTCGCTGTTCGGCTCTTTCTCCGCGACCGCAGGCAGCGCTCCGACTCGGAATGTTCGTAGATCTGACAGGCCGCTGGCCGTGCGAACCCGGATGTGCTTTGTGCCCAAGGAGCAGTCACCCGCAATCTTCAGTTTGGCTTTGACCTGCTTATCGTTGACGACCGCCAGTTCGGCGACCTCGATCCCTGGCTCATAGATCATCAGCTCTTGAGCGTCATCGAGTCGCTGGCCGTTGAGGACCACCTCGACTTCGATACCGCGCTGACCCCCACGAGGGATGATGTTCGAGAGCACCGGGCTGGCTGCGAATGTCGATGCAGCGCTGCAGGTGATGGCGATAGCTGTGAATAATGCGAACGGACGAACCGTCATTGTGCCCCCATTGGCCGCAGGCATCGGGCGATGAACCGCGGCAGCAAACGACGTCAAATTGAGGAAGGATTTCGGCGAGGAGTCGGCAAGTTGCAGAACACGGATGGTCGGGCTGCCCCGACCATCCGTGTGAGGTTTTTTATTCGATCAGGAACATCCATTCAGCGACGGGTCGCATGGCAGAAGTTCCAGGAGTCATTTTACATTAGGCGAGCAGTTCTTTAATGACCTTGCCGCCGTCAACGATTTCGATCGGACGATCACCAGGAGCCATCAATTCCTTGTCGGCGACGATCCCCATGCAGTGATAGACCGTCGTGAACAAGTCTTCGGGACCCATGGGCAGTTCTTCGGGTTCCGAGGCCGTCGAGTTCGATGAGCCGTGGATGTAACCACCCTTGATCCCACCGCCAGCCAGCACGACGCTGAAGACCTTCGGATAGTGATCGCGACCAGCCTGAGCGTTGATCTTGGGTGTACGACCGAATTCGGACGACACCATGACCAGCGTGTCTTTCAACAAGCCGCTGCGATCGAGATCCTTGATTAATGTCGAAAAGGCTTGATCGAAGGCGGGCATCTGATTTCGGAAGCCACCGACGATCGCGTTGTGCATGTCCCAACCGCCGTAGGTCAGGTTAACCAGTCGTACACCCGCTTGCACGAGGCGACGAGCCAACAGCATGCGGGAACCAGCCGTGTTACGGCCGTATTCGTCGCGAACTTGATCGGATTCCTTTTCGAGATCGAAGGCCTGACGAGCTTCTGGAGCACTGATCAGGCTGTAAGCGCGATCATAGAACGTGTCCATTGCCTTCAGATCGTCCGACTTCTCCTTCTTCTGGAAGTGAGCGTTGACCGCTTCCAAGGCCGATCGTCGGGTGGCGAAGCGGCTGTCATCGACGCCGCCTGGCAGGTCCAGATCGCGAACCTTGAAGCCCTTGTTCGCAGGGTCGCTGCCCAAGCTGAACGGAGCAAACGCGGAACTCAGATAGCCGCTCCCCGCAAACTCATTGGGCATGTTCGGGATGCAGACATAGGGGGGCAGATTGTTGCGGGGGCCATACTCATGGCTGACGACCGAACCGATGCAGGGATACTGCAAAGCGGGACTGGGTCGATAACCCGTAAACATGTTGTGAGTGCCACGTTCGTGGGCTGCTTCACCATGGGTCATCGAGCGAATAACTGTCAGCTTGTCGGCGACATCGGCTGTCTTGGCGAGGGTTTCGCCAAACAGTTCGCCGCTGATCTTCGTCGCGACTTGCTTCATCTCGCCGCGGTATTCGATCGGAGCGTTCGGCTTGGGATCGAATGATTCCTGGTGGGCCATCCCGCCTGGCAAATAAATATGAATGACCGACTTGGCGGTCCCTTCGAAGTTCTTGTAATCCTTCAGATCGGCACGGGCCGATTCTGTCCGCAGTAGTTGAGGCAGCGTCAGTCCTGCGGCACCCGCTAGAGCACCAACAGACAGAAAGCCACGGCGATTAAGCCGTCGAAAGTGGCTCGGATTACAATTCTGTTGCATGACGACAACTCCACTCGAAACGGATTGAAGAGATCGAGCACAGGGGCAGGGACTAAGGTATGGAGGCCTGACGTCGTTGTCAGGACTGGTTCCGGCATGTTTTCAGCGGGGGCTTATCTACTTGGCGCAGGTCTCGCGAGGGTTACGAGCTACTTGGTTGGGCGGGTCTGAATCGCGGGATTACTAGCGGATCAACCCCAAGAGCAGGTTGATGTGAGAAAAGCGTACCGAGAACGCATCGAAATCGTCAAGTGGATTCACGGTGGGTTATCCAACTGACGGCAAAGTTTTGGCTTTCGGCGGGGCCGCGACACTCAGCTTGCTCGATAGGCGATATTGGCAGCGCCGACTCCTGCCCCTGGAATCATCTTAAGTCCTTGATCCAGAAGGCATTTCTCAAGCGCAGCCAAGAAGACGAGGACGTTCGCCGCGGTGCTGCCCGCCCCCATAATGCCGATTCGCCAAGTCTTTCCCTTCATTGGTCCCAAGCCGCCGCCAATTTCAATTCCAAACTCGTTCAGCAATTGTTTGCGGACGGCCGCATCATCAACGCCTGCAGGAATGACAACCGCGTTCAGCATCGGCAATTGCTGTCCTTCTTTCACGGCGTATTCGAGCCCCATCGCCCTAAGTCCTGCCTTCAACGCTAGATGGTTCTTCTGATGGCGGGCGAATCGAGCCTCCAAGCCTTCTTCCAACACAATTCGCAGGGCCTCATGCAGGCCGTAGTTCATGTTGATTGGTGCGGTGTGGTGGTATGCCCGATTGCTGCCCCAATAGTCCTTCACCATTTGCATATCTAGATACCAGCTCTGGACTTTCGTCTTGCGAGCATCAATGGCCGCAACGGCGCGATCGCTGAACGTGACGGGAGCCAAGCCCGGCGGACAGCTCAGGCATTTCTGCGTTCCACTGTAGACCGCATCCAGTCCCCACTGATCGACTTCCACAGGTTGACCACCCAGGGATGTCACGCAGTCGACCGCAATTAACACATTGTTGTCATGGCAGATACGAGCGATATCAGCGATCGGCTGCGAGGCCCCGGTTGAAGTCTCGGCATTCACAATCCCGAGTACTTTCGGGCGATGCTGCTTGATGGCCGCTTCGATTTCTTCGGATGAAAAGATCTCGCCAAAGGGGCGTTCGAGCTTCGTAACTTCCGCCCCGCAGCGTCCGGCGACATCTGTCATGCGACCGCCAAAGACGCCGTTC
>CBIHQO010000667.1:0-4334 GCA_966211735.1 uncultured Schlesneria sp. | reverse complement strand
GCGGCCTGCCGCGAAGGGCTTCTCGGCCAGAGACGGATTGGAAGTCAGCCGTTGCTGATAGGCCTTCGAGTTCACGATCGTGCGAAAGAGCTGTTTCGCATCGAAGCCTGATTCGACGAACGACGCGGTCAGTGGCTTGTGGACTTCGCGGAGTTGAGGTTCGTTGCCGGCACCGATGTCGTCCACGGGTTCGTGGAATCCGCGGCCCATCAGTCGAGCCCACACGCGATTGACATAGGCCTTTGCGAACCAAGGGTTAGTCCCGTTGGCGACGACGGCCGCCAGTTCCGTTCGTCGCTCAATGTCTGATTTGCCATTTTCGAGCTTCGACCCGGTCAGAAATGTAGGAACCATCAGCGTCCCCTTCTTGGTGGGATCGGCGACGTTGGGCATTTCGTACTCGCCCTTGCCCTTGTCCTTTACTTCAATCTCGCTGCTGTCGTTCCAGGGCATCTTGGCCGAAGCGCGCACGAAGTAGGCGGCCAGTTCATGGAACTGCTCGCGCTTCCACTCATCAAACGGATGATCGTGACATTGAGCACAGCCGATCTGCAGGCTGAGAAACACGCGCGCGGTTTCCGCAGCCAGTCGCGTCGTGTCGGCTCCATGAAACCCGACGAACGTGGCTTCGGGATGATCCTTCACTTTGCCCGACGCCACCAGGATCGCTCGGACCGTCTGGTCCCACGGAGCATTCTGGTTAATGCGGTCGGCCAGCCACTGCTCGAAGATCGTGTAGTCGAGAAATGTCAGTTCGGGGGGCGGAATGCGATAGCCGATCACGTCCGACCAGTAGCTGGCCCAGTTCTTGCCAAACTCGGGCGAAGCCAGCAATCGTTCCGCCGCCACGGACCGCTTCGTCTCCGAAGCATCCAGCAGGAAGACAGCCAGTTCATCCGGCGTTGGCTGGCGTCCGATCAAGTCCAACGAGACGCGACGCAGGTATTGTTCGTCCGTTACAACGTCCGCCAGGTCTGCGTCGTCCAGCTTGGCCGCTTCGATAACTAATCGATCAAGCTGCGCCGAAGTCAAAGGCGGGGGCGTCGTTACATCATCCGCCAGGCTGATATTCGGGGCGCAGACGCCACTGAAAAACAGGGCGAACCCGATCGTACGTAGTCCGCCGCGTAGGCTGCTTAATGTCGACATCGAGGGTGATCCCTGCAGTAGCCGCACGAAAGAATGTCTCATCATACTAAAAATGCCCGATGCAAGCGTCAATCAGAATTAAATCTGTCGGTGACGACAGGCAAAAAGTACAGGGATACAGGGGAGAGGGCTTTGGCGACACACAGACAGCATAGGACAAATAGGACTGATGAGACCAATATCGCCTGTGTCGGATGCGTCCCTTTGGTTGCATTCGTTCGGTGGATCCGGGAAAGAAGAAGTCCGCCGCTGGCACCATGCTTGCTGCCATCCCTCAAACCGATCTTGAGCAGATTCTGCCGGTCTACTAGAACTGCGTCTCCACTCCCATTTTGAACTGATCGTTCGCCTCTGCGAATCACCTGTCGCCATGGGATGGTCTGGTTTAGTCCGGGATGGCAAGGAGGCCACCGATGCGTTCCCTGATATTTGCTGCTGCATTCATCGTGATCTGTCATCAATTCGCCGCCCAGGCGGATGATCGCAAGTATCCGTATCAGGCGATCGTGGAACTGGAAGGGGAATACGTTCGCAGCGGGCCGGGCCCCAGCTTTTATCCTACGGACAAGCTTCGCAAAGGGGATAAAGTCACCGTTCACCGCCATGATCCGGGAGGCTGGTGCATGATCAGCCCGCCCGCGGGCAGCTTCAGTTGGATTAAGGCGGAACATGTGCAGCGGTCGGGCGAAAATGGCGGGATCCTGAAAGCGAACAACGTCGTCGTCCATGTCGGCAGTTCACTGAGTGCCGATGAATTCACCACGATTCAAGGCAATCTGTCGCGTGGCTACGGGGTGCAGATCCTGGGCGAGAAGAAATTTCCGTTGGATGACGGTCAGAAGATTATGTACAAGATCGCCCGTGTTCGTCGTGAATGGCGCTGGATCCCGCGCAAGGCGATCGTGGCGGCCGATGCGATCCAATCGGATCCGTTCCCGGGCGAGGCCGCTCCGCGCAAGAAGAATGGTCCTGTCGCCGATCAGAACAAACTCGACCCGGATGCGTTCGCGCAACCAATCTCGACCGGCGATTCGGTGACTGGCCCTGATCGGTCGGAGTCGATGACGCAGAAGCCTCGCACGACCATTGGAAACGCCACGGGCAACACAGAGACCGGTGCGTTCGCCGACAAGTTAAGTCTGGTGGACGCTCAGTTCCGCGAAATGATCAAGGAGGATCCCGCCACGTGGGATCTGAAGGATATTCAGCAGCAGTACCTGCAATTGGACAACGAGGCGACTCAGCCGCTGCAGAGCAAGACGATCGCTCAGCGATTGGATGCGATCACGCGTTACCAGAAGACTCAGTCCGACTATCTCAGTTTCTTGAAGCTCAGCGAAGCGGCTCGTCAACGAGACGCTCAGTTGGCCGCCGTGCAGCGTGAGGCCGAACAGTTGGCCAACGGCGGAGGCGCGCCAGTCGCAGGAGCACCCGGCACCGGTCCGACCCCGATTGCATCGCAACCGGGTGACGCAGTCGCATCGGCCGGCGATCCGTCGCGACCACCCGCCGCCCCTGCTCAACCGACCCCAGCGCCGGCAGCGCCAAACGCGCCGAAGTTTGCGGGAGCGGGCCTGGTGGTTTCGATGTCCCAGTCATTCCCAGGTGGTCCGCAGTACGCCCTGACCGCTCCCGGTGGAAAGCTGCTGTGCTATCTGGTTCCGGCCGCTGGAGTCGATCTGCGCAAAGCGGTCAATCAATCGGTTGGAGTCACCGGAGATCGCAGCTTCCGTCAGGAATGGGGTGCCGATGTGATCATCGTCCGCGGCCTGCAGCCTGTTCAGTTGCGCGCAGCGGGCCGATAAACGGTGATCCAATCTTCATTTAGCGAGCATCACCAGATTTGAATAAACTCGTCGTCTCAAGACGCTGGAGTGTAAATCTTGGACTCGGGGTGATGAAACTCTTCTAGCCATCTCCGGATTTCTTCGTTCGGAATTCGATTCCAGCTTAACTGAAGAAGAACTTCTTCAGGTCGATGGGGAGGAGTTGGAGGCATTGGCGGGAATTCTTCTGCGCAATCTGGATTGCGACAGAGAAATGCCTTTGCCCTCGCATCCCACACGACGCTCGAACGGCGACAACATGGACACGCGAAAATCTCCATATTTTCACCCTACCTGTCTGAAAATGATATTGAACGCCCTAGACTTGAAACCCTGAAAAGGATCGACCGTTACACGGTTTTTGGTGAGAAACTCCCGTGCCTCTTTTACTGGGTAAGCTTCAACATACACTACTCTTTTGAGTCCCGCATCCACAATGTACCGTGCACATTGGAAGCACGGAAAAGTGGTGGAGAATATCGTGCCATCCTGTGCACTACGTCCATGGAGGGATCGTATCGCGCGTTCTTCGGCATGAATTGCCGTACACAATTCCATGTTTCGACTCGGAAAAAAAGCCAGTTTCAAATCCTTGCGACAGGACTCGTTACTACAAAGCCAAGGGTCCGCCAGTTCCGCCTGTGCGGTTCCACAGCTTGGGCATCGCTTACCAGCGTACGTCTCCAGTTTGGCGTGCATGTCATCATCCTTAAAGCATCGACGATAGGCGTTGATGCAAGGGGACATCCCAACTGGATTCTCATTATATCCAAGCGATAAGGGAAGGTTATCCGTATTTACGATAATCGCTCCCACGTGCCGCTTCAAGCACTGCGACATGTGAGACTGCGCGTACGCCGTTGCCATGTGAACTTCATCGGGTTTCGCATCCCGGCGATACGCAGCGGACGCATCACCAGACGCTTGCATTAGACGTACATCTTCCTGAATCTGAGCGTAGAGCTTTGCTTTTTGGGATGCCTTTGATCCATCGGAGCCATCGTTCACCAGCACGTAGTCGGCCTGCTGAACGCATTTGGTCACCTGCTGCCCGGATGGCGTTTCCTCATCAGCATCGCGGGCATCGTCTCTTTCAAAGAGCTTTTGGTTCCGATCGTAAACATCCTTCTCTCGTGACCAGCGCACATCTGGGGATGCATGTACTGCTACGACAAATAATTTTTCATAAAAACGACTCCGAAGGTATTGCAGTTCCTGTAGATTTCGAATTCCATCTATGACGATATTCTCTTCTGTATCTTTGCCTTCTAACGCTTTTTCAATCCAACAATGCGGATTTGCCAATCGCCCTTCATTGCCAATATCTTGAAGTTGCTTCCGGAAGTCCTTGATATGCAA
>CBIHQO010000666.1:0-4336 GCA_966211735.1 uncultured Schlesneria sp. | reverse complement strand
ATTCCTTGTGCCATCGACGGTAGATTCCATAGTTGGCGTGACAGTTGTGACACTGAAACGCATAGAAGTGGACCAGCACCACTTTGCCGCGCAATTCCTGCATGGTGAGTGGCGAAGAGTTAATCCAGTGTTCTACGGAAGCAAACTCCGGAGCCATCGCATGGATGCGTTTCAGCCTGGTGGGGTCGAACGGATCGCCTAGCAAAGACTTCAGTTTCTCCCTTTGCTCCGGTCGTACGATCTTCATCAGCCCGTCTCGCTCGGCTCTAATCGCTTTTTCCGCCCTTTCTTGAAGCCCCTTGAGTTCCGGGTCACCGAACGCGACGCGTGCCAGAGCCAGTTTCGATTCGTCGGTCGCGCGCACGAGCACGGCCAGTTTCTGTTGCTGAGACGACTGCAGGCCGACTCGCGAGGCCAGATCGCTGCGCAACAGCATCCGGCTTCCTTGCGCATAATATTCCAGTTGCCGAAGTCGTTGCCGCTGCTCCTCCGTGGCGGATTTACCGAACCATTCCCAAACCTGCGATTCCAGTTTGAGAGTCACGACTCGCTGCGAGTCGGCGGGCAAGTTGCGGGCGGGAAACCACTGGGCATCCACTTTGCGAAGCAGCGCCTCCAGATCACTAATCTGCTTGACGGACAGCTTCAACTCTTTGTGAACTTCCGGCGCATGCACAAGACCAAGCAGGTATTGCGGAACCAGGTCGCCGAAGGGACCATTCTTTTCCTGAGCAGCAAGGTTTCCCTGGATCGACGTGGACAACGCGACGACACTCACGAGACAGCAGAATGCCTTCATCACTGGGCCTCACTTTCGATCAACAGCATCTGGGGAAATCCGGCACCGCAGCGTCGCTTCCAGTCAGCCGGCACGCGGGATCGTGCTCAAGACAGCGTTCATTTGTGATCCGTCACCATCGCCAACCTGGCGATGAAGTCGTCCGGCTTCATGCGGTCGGAGTTACTTTTGCCAACGTAGCGGAACAGTTCCTGGCCCGATCCATCAAGCAACACGAGTGCCGGGTAATGCGTGGTTTGACCGTGAAACTCGTAGCCGCCTGGAATGCAAAATTCCTTGGCCAGCCGAGCGCCCGGGTCACGATAGATGACAGGCGGATTCCTCAAGCCCTCCTGGCTGATCCGCTTGGCCCAGGCTTTGATCTCCTCAGGACTATCGGGCTTGAGAAACAGATGCATCACGTCGGGTTCGGAAGCCCCCAGTCGGGCATAGTCATTCGTCAGCTTCAGGCAAAACGGACATTCGGTCTTCAGCAAAAAGTGCAGTACGATCAATTTGCCCTTCTGCTCTGACATCGCAAATGTTGTCCCATGAGTCGGCGATTCGACCATGAAATCCCTTGGCGGCAGGCTCCACGTGTGAACACCGAACATGACCATCGCGGACAGGCACAACAAGGCAATGGCTGTCATCACGGGATGTCGTCGCGCGAGCGAGGCAACTCGCGGCGAGTTGCCGCTGCTTGTTGGCAAATGAATGCCCGGCTCAACGTCAGCACCGACGGCACGCGTGCCGACAGAGACGCCTTCCCCTTGATGGTCCGCGCCTTCTATCACGACCTGAGTCAGGCATCTCAGCCCCAACTCCAGATCCTGATGCAGAAACCACAGCTTCCGAGCCTCTACGTCAGCACGCAGCACGGCTTCTAGTTCTCGGTAGTCGGCCTCCGTCAGAGTCTCTTGTGTCCAAGCCACAAATAGATCCAGCAGGCGACCCTCCTGGTCGGGCGTCATACGGCCCCCTCTTGTAAGCGACGTTGTACGCACTCAGTCAATCGTCGCCGAAGTAGAGTCAATTTGTTGTACAGCGTCCGTGGAGCCCGCTGCAGCTTCTCGGCCAATTCGGTGATCCCGCCGTGTTCGGCATACGCCGTACGTAAAAACTCGCGTTCGGCGAGCCCCACTTCATTCAAACACTGCTCCAGGGCTGCGATCCGTCGCCCCTGCAGTTCAATATCGACGAGCCGTTCCGACGCCAATGTCGCGAGCAACTCGTCATCGAATTTCAAATGGGAGCGCGCCGTCTGCCGTTGAAAGTTCTTCGCCTCGTAAAAACAAAACGTGCTGGCCCAGGCCACGAAATTGCTACCCGGTTCATAGGTTTCGAACTTCCTCCACATCAGCAGGCTGGAACTCTGCAAAACATCCTGCGCATCGTGCCAACGACCCAACAGTGACATGAGATACCCGAACAATTTGTCGTGCGCAGCCGTCAACAAGGTCACGAATTCCTCGTGCCGATCATTCGTGGTCGTTGCGACGGGTGGGTCAGTCACCAAAATAAGGCCTCAAGTGCCATCGTCGAGTTGATCCAAGTGCTGATTCGGTGAAGCGCGCCGATGTGATTCATCAACATCATATGTCGCCACATCGCGAAAGTGACCGGCTCGTTCTTCCAAGAATCGTCAGCGAGTTGTGCATACCCATCGACAAACCAACCACCTCATGCGGAATCGGCTTGGAAGAAGGCCGCGACACAGAAGATCACAAAGACCGTTGCCGTTGTGACTAATGGCTTCTTCCGCAGTCGCGACAATAGAGATAAAACGAGCCGGCCTCTCCTCGGATAAGCGCAAGCCAATCGATATCGCCTTTGCTTTTTCTCCTCTTCGCGACTCCGCGGCTGCTCGTGAAAATCGTCTCCTCTTCGTTTTTTGTGATCGCTGGATCGCTGGATCGCTGACGGGGCTGGCATTGGATTCGAGGCGATCACTCCATTCGGTGACGCAGTGCGGCCCGCCTGGGATTCGCATTCCGGCTTCGGTGTTGCGTCATGTCGTCGCCACCAAAGGGGGAATTCGTGTCTCTCGGCAGCGTGAGGATCGCTCGTTAGACTACCGCAACGTCTGTCAGCCACATGGCCAGGTCTACCGCGAGTCTTCAAGGCGTAATTACATGACTGCATCCGGACCACTCATTTCGCGAGCCTCAAGCCCCACGCAGGAACACGCCTATCAGCGCGGGCCGCGAATTGTGGCGATCGAAACGCTGATCCCGCATGACATCATGGCGGGGTTGATGCTGCTGCGAATCCACACCGATGCCGGGACCGTCGATGGTGACCAGGTGATCGGGCACGGTGAAACGTACTATATCCCGCATGCAGTCGCGGCGACCCTGCACGACTGGATGTCGCGACGACTGCTGGGTGCCGACGCGACCGCGATCGAGAGCCACTGGCGTTTCCTCTACGAGCGAGGAACCGCGTTTGGTGTTCGCGGCTGTGAACTGCGCGCCATCTCGGCCATTGACGTCGCTCTGTGGGACATCCTGGGCCAGTTGACGAAGCAGCCGATCTGGAGATTGCTCGGTGGACCCGTCCGCGATGCGATTCCAGTCTATAACAGTTGCGGCGGCCCTACTTATGGGCGGCGACCGAAGGATGCTCCCGATTCGCAAGGGTGGCCTGGCCATGGCGACCTCGGCAAAGCGGGCCCGCTCGAAGACAACTTCAACAGTGTCTTTCATGCGGCGGAACTTGCCGAAGAATTACTGGAGGAGGGCTACACCGCGATGAAGCTGTGGTCCCTCGACCAGATCTATCGAGCGACCGGCGGACACCGCGTCTCGTGGCCGGACCTGAAAGAAGCGTTGCAACCGATGCATCAGATCCGCGAACGCGTCGGCCTGAAGATGGAGCTGATGCTGGATGGCCACGGGTTCTTCTCGCTGCCCGCGGCCCTGCGGATTGCCGAAGCGATGCGTGAGATCAAACCGCTCTGGCTGGAGGACGTGATTCGTCCCGACAGCGTGGCAGCGATTGCCGATTTCCGCGATCGAGCCGGAGTGCCGATTGCCGTCAGTGAAATGCTGGTCAGTCGCGAAGAGTATCGGCAGGTCCTGCAACAGAACGCGGCAGACTACACGATGATCGATCCGACGTGGGTCGGCGGCATCAGCGAAACCCGCCGGGCCGCCGAGTTGTCGCAGGTCTTCAATATCCCGTCGCTCATGCACGACTGCACGGGACCGCTCACCTTATTCTCCGGCCTGCAGGTTTCGGCAAGCTGCGCGAACATCACCTATCAAGAAACAGTCCGAGCCCACATTCGCACTCTGTACCCGCTGCTGATCGACGAACCACCGACCGTGAAAAAAGGACACATCGCCATTCCGGACCGCCCAGGCCTAGGTGTGAGATTGTTACCAGAGCTATTCACACCCGACCACCCCGGATACCGCATCACGCGGCTGTAGGTAAGAAACCGCCGGGTGCCACGGTTTTGGAGTCCTCGACAAAGCCGTGGCACCCGTTTTGGGAGGGGGCGGCGGCCCCCCCCGCCCGGCAGTGGAGGGGCGCGCAAAAAAGAACCCCCGG
>CBIHQO010000665.1:0-4336 GCA_966211735.1 uncultured Schlesneria sp. | reverse complement strand
TCTCTGTTTTCTTCGTGTTCGTCTCTGCGCTCGCTTCTGTTCCCTGTTCTACGTTAGGCTTCGGACGCGACTTCAAGGAATACTAAGCGACTGTGAAGATTGTCGATGATTCAGAAAAGGTCAACAAACTGCGACCTGGGTTGACGGCCAGCGTCGAGATCCTGGTCGAGCGTCGTCCCGATGTGCTGCAGGTTCCTGTGCAGGCCGTCGTGACGGTAGGGAATCGCCAGTTCATCTTCGTCGCGAAAGACCGGCACGTCAAAACGCTGGAGATCAAAGTCGGCAAAAGCAACGAACGGATGCTCGAGATCCCCACGAAGGTCGACGGGAAAGACTACGATGCGGGACTGCACGAAGGCGATGAAGTGGTCATGAATCCGCGATCGCACTTTAAGAAAGAGATCGATCAGCTGGAATCGGATGTCGCCAAACAACAAGCGGACATAAGGGCCAAGGCGGCTGACGCCGCTCCGACGCAGGGACCTCCGCTTGTTCCCAAGCCCGACCAACTGACAGCCCCAGGTCCAGGTGGCCCGTTGGCCGCTGGTGCGATTCCGGGTGTTCCGGTAGCTGGTGGCCCCCCAGGAACCGGCAATCGTCCTGATCCCGTGGCGCGATTTAAGGACTTGGACAAGAACAGTGATGGGAAGTTGTCGAGAGATGAGGTCGCCGACGATCGCATGGCGGCGCGTTTTGACTCGATGGATGCCGATGCCGACGGTCTGATCACACTGGACGAGATGAAGGCCGCTTCGGCGCGATTTCGCGCGGGTGGTGGAGGTGCAGGTGGACCTCGTCCTCCAGCCAACTAAGCTGTCGTCCTCCAAAATGATGATCGTCATCACGACCCAGCAACTCGCGGCGGCCCGTTTGGCAATGTTCCAAGAGTTTGCTCCTTTTTCGAAATGACCCGCGGATGTATGCAGCACGACTCATCGACCTCACCAAGTTCTACTATCTTGGTGACAACGTCGTGCGTGCGTTGCGAGGGGTCTCCGCCGATTTCCCACAAGGCGATTTCGTCGCCATCATGGGTTCTTCGGGGAGTGGGAAAAGCACGCTGCTGAACTTGCTGGGGGCGCTCGACCGGCCAACCAGCGGGCAGTACATCCTCTCAGGATACGATGTCGGCAAGCTAAGCGACGATGATCTGTCGCAAATCCGCAATCGCTTGATCGGGTTTATCTTTCAGTCGTACAACTTGATTCCTCAGTACACGGTTCTGGAAAACATTCAGGTTCCACTCCACTATCGAACAGACAGCCGCAACATTGGCTCCGCCGAGATGAATCGCTGCCTCGACTTGGCGTCGCGTGTGGGGCTGAGTGAGCGATTGGATCACCGCCCGTTTCAATTGTCGGGCGGTCAACAACAGCGCGTGGCGATCGCAAGAGCCCTGGTCAACGATCCTGAGATCATCCTGGCGGATGAACCAACGGGGAATCTGGACTCGGCGACTGAAAAAGAAATCATGGACTTGCTGACGAATCTGAATCGCGAAGGCCGCACGATCATCCTGGTGACTCACGAAACCAGTGTGGCCAGACGAGCCCGGCATCAGATTGTGATGAAAGATGGGTTGATTCACAGCGAAGGGATGTTCACCACTGAAGGTGAGAAGTAGATTTAACCGTGTTCTCAAATAACTAAGCCGCTCTCAAACCGCTTGAAGTCCTGCCTGACGCCCACCGGATTGATTTTCGAACATGCCTTTCGCCAACACCCTTCGTACCGTTCGCCTGGCTTTGAAGAGCCTGCTGCTGCACAAACTGCGGTCCGGGCTGACGATGTTGGGGATCGTGTTTGGCGTGTTTTCGGTGATCGCCATGTTGGCGATCGGCGAAGGGGCCAGTGCCCAGGCTCAAAAGCAGGTGCTGTCGCTGGGGGCGACGAACATCATCGTTCTTACGGTGAAGCCCCCTGCCGATTCGCAGCAGAGCCAGAACCGTAACTCCGGCCGGGGTTTTCAGGTCCCTTCCTACGGCTTGCTTCGCTCCGATTACGACTTGCTGATCTCGACTTTGCCCACGATCTCGGGGGCCGTCCGGATGCGTGAGATTCTTAGTGAAGCGCAATACCTCCAGCGGACGATCAATGCTCGCCTGGTCGGCTCTACCACCGAATATGCCGAAATGAACCACCTGCAGATGCTGCGGGGACGGTTTCTGTCTGACAAGGATGAAGCCGATATGGCCAACGTTGCCGTATTGGGAGCGGAAACGGCATCAACGCTCTTTCCGCTGGAAGATCCGCTCGGCCAGACGATTCAAGTGCGAACTCACCGTTACACCGTTATCGGAGTCATGCGTTCGCGAACCGCGTCTGCCGCGATCGGTGGCAGCATGTCGGGCCAGGATTTCAACAAGGATATCTACATCCCACTCAGCACGTTTCGCGTCCGCATTGGTGACATCGTCTTCACGCGGTTGAGCGGGACGTTTATGGCCGAGCAAGTGGAACTGAGCCAGATCACGCTGAAGGTCCGCGACATGGCGGATGTCGTTCCCACTTCGGAAGTCGTCAAGGAATCGCTCCGCAAATCACATGGATCGAAGGGCGATTTTGATGTCGTCGTTCCGTTGGAACTGCTGCGCCAGGCTGACCAGATTCGTCATATCTTCAACATTGTGCTGGGATCGATTGCCGCGATCAGTCTGATCGTCGGCGGGATCGGCATCATGAACATCATGTTGGCGACCGTGACCGAGCGGA
This sequence comes from uncultured Schlesneria sp., assembly GCA_966211735.1. Taxonomy (GTDB): domain Bacteria; phylum Planctomycetota; class Planctomycetia; order Planctomycetales; family Planctomycetaceae; genus Schlesneria. The sequence goes on along the minus strand of CBIHQO010000665.1, from coordinate 1,624 downwards.
CGCGGGAAATCGGGATTCGTCGCGCTTTGGGAGCACGCCAGCGCGACATTATTTCGCAATTCCTGACCGAAACGATTGTGCTGGCTGGCTCGGGTGGACTGATCGGGATTTTGCTGGGACTTTGTACGCCGCTCGCATTTACGGGGTTGAAGGGGATCGTTAACAACTTCGTGCTGGATCGATCCTCGGGGACGTCTCAAATGAGCAAGATGTTCACCGAAATGGACCCCAAGATTGCCTGGTGGAGTCTGCCGGTCGCATTTGGCATCTCCGTCGGCATCGGCATCATCTTCGGAATTTACCCCGCTCGATCGGCGGCCATGATGGACCCGATCGAAGCATTGCGGCACGAGTAGTTGCTGGCCCAGCTTTCGAACGGCCGACATCAAACCCCCCGCCCCGCAAAGTTTCCCTCATTGGGGCGATACGCAGGTCCCCCAAGGTCACTGGGGAAAAAAGTTGCTCTGGCGTACAGTCCAGTCACCTGGCCAAACTGAGGTTGTAGAGTTCAGCAGCGAGTTGGGGTCCCTTCCCTCTCGCTAACTCTCCGGATCGTCGCACCAATTGACTGGCGGAGAAGATGTTACTCGCAACACCGGAGCCCACGATGCGAACGATGGCAATTCCTAGTCTGTTTTACGTGGCATTGGCGGGGACCTGGCTGTCGATTGCCACGATTGAAGTGACTGCGGCCACGCCACCGAGTCGCACCGCGAATTCACGAACGCTCGTCGCGCAAGCACCGTCACCGTTACCTGCCGCACCGGCACCTGGTATCGACGCTGGCCCCGGTAGTCCGATCCCGTCAGTGAACTCCGCCGCCCCGACTGCTCCGGTCCCTCCGCCAGAACCAGGGTCGGGTGGTGCTATGTACTCCAAACCGTTTGGAACCATGCGTGAACCACCTCCGCCGCCCGTAAAGCAGTTTACGGGTGATGCCGATGGGCAGGGATCGTTTTACACGCCTACTGACGCGCCGACGCCGACTTCCCAACCGATGCCGGCTCTGGACCCGAACGCTCCGATGTCCGCCACAGATCGTTTTGGTTTCGCACCGCCACCCGGCACGTTAGGTCACACTTACCACCGCCGATCACGAGTTCTCGAAGACAAAGTACATCCTCGAGTCGGGATCGTGGAAGTTCATCTGTCCGAGAACTATGACGTCTCGGCCAAGGGGCTGAAGTCGAAATGGACCGGCAAGCATTGGGAATTGGTTTCCGATCCGTTGCTGCCCGGCGTGCCGCACATCTTCGAGATCAAAGCGGAATGGGGACCAGAAAAAGCTCGTAAGAAGGAAGTCCGCACCGTTCGCCTGATTATGGGTCGCGCTGTCGATCTCGAATTCTAGTACGGGTCGCACTTCGGTGTCGCATCGAAATATGGGTTAGGCTCAGTAGCTTTCCGCTCGCGGGACGCCAGAGTTACGAGATACGCCCCAGAACTTGCCCTACTCTCCATTCGTGAGAGCTGAGCGCCCGGTTGCCTTCATCGGCAACCGGGCTTTTTTCGTTGATGGAGCAAGCGTTTCAGAGGCGACGGCGTGTGTTGTCCGTCAGCATCATCGCCAACGATGTTTGGCGCGCGGACGGAACAGGTTACTGGTTCTCATCTTCTGCCGTCG
>CBIHQO010000664.1:0-4340 GCA_966211735.1 uncultured Schlesneria sp. | reverse complement strand
CACACCTCCTTCGCGCTGGAATCCCTAGATCCCCGAAGATTTGGAAGCGGTGATCATGCGCTGCCTTTCCAAAGAGCCCGCAGATCGATACGCATCCCCTCACGAAATGGCCGAAGCCCTGCGCGCCTGCAAAGCCGCGGGATCCTGGAACTACGAAAAGGCCGGGGACTGGTGGCGTGAACGCGCCGCGGAGATTGACCCGACGCTACTGGATCCGTGAGCGGCCTGTGAATCGGAAGCTCATGTCACTGCAGCACGGGCAACACCGAGTTCATGCTTCCAGACCGGAAGCCATCCAGATCCAGAGTCACGTACCGAAAACCAAGCTCGTGGAACTTGGCGCGAACCTTGTCACGCAGGGCAGGGGAGGCCAGCGTCGCGACAGCTTCAACAGGCAGCTCGATCCGCGCCAAGTCGTTGGCTTCGCAGCGAACTCGTAGTTCTCGTAGATGCAACTCCTGTCGCAGGAATTGCTCGGCGTCGTCGATCCGCCGGACGCGTTCCGGAGTTACTTCCACTCCATAAGCGATCCGACTGGACAGACAGGGCGTCGCAGGTTTGTCCCAGATAGGAAGATCCCACAGTTTCGCCAATTCCCGCACATCTGATTTGGTGAACTCGGCTTCAATCAACGGCGATCGCACTTGGAACTCGGATGCCGCTTGCATCCCGGGTCGATAGTCGCCGCGATCATCCAGATTGGCTCCGTTCGCAAGAACATCCACGCCAAGAGTCGGAGCCACCTCTGTCAGCCGCGTATACAATTCGGACTTGCAGAAGTAGCAGCGATTGACCGGATTACTCAGGTAATTGGGGTCCGAAAACTCTTGCGTCGCAATCAACTGGTGTCGAATGCCGATCCGCGCCGCCATTTCGATGGCCAGTTCTTGTTCTCCACTCGCCAAACTGGAGCTGACTGCGGTCAAGGCGACGGCTTTGTCTCCGCAGGCTAACTGAGCCGCTTTGGCGACCACCGTACTGTCGACCCCCGCCGAAAGCGCGACGGCCACTCGCCCATATCCTGACAGGATTCTCAGCAGGCGATCGCGTTTCACTTCGATGTTGGCAAGGCTGGTAGACATAATGTATTCGGGGCAGGTGCCCAAAAACGAACATTCTGGACGTTTTCGGGGTTTGAGGTTAGCGGTTCGTGCGTCTTACCACTATCCGCTTGACGTTCGCGGAAGGCAAGGCGGCCAATTGCGTCGAGTCTGTCGCGAATGCCGATTATGGCGTATACTCTTTGACCATCTGTGCGTCGGTCACGGCGCGCTGTTGTCCCTCGCCGACTTTGTTGGAACCATACCCATGCGACCCATCGTTCCGATCATTCGCGTGAGCTGCTCCCTGGTGGTGGCCGCTCTTGTCGTGAGTGTCGCGATAGCAGCTGTGACTCCCGAGCAGAAAAAAGAGCTGAAGGATATTGGTTCCGATATCACCAAAGCCTCGTCGCTCGTCTCCAAGAAGAAGTACGACGAAGCCGAACCAGAACTGAAGGAACTTGAACAGCGTCTGGAGAAGCTGATCAAGGAAGGAAAGGTTCCCGAGAACGATCCCGCAGTCAAGCCGGTCCGCCTGCAACTTGATAAGGCGAAGGCATTGCTGGCGAAGGCCAGCGGTAAGGGAAGCGTCAGCTTCGCTCGCGATGTCGCTCCGATATTTGCCGACAAATGTATCGGCTGCCATACCGACGGCGATGCCAAAGGTGGCTTGCGGTTGGATACCTACGCGGCGATGGAGAAGGGGGGCGGCCGCGGGGCACTCGCGATTCCGGGGAATGCCCAGGCGAGCAATCTGATCCAGAAACTGGTGACGCCGAATGCTCAACAGCGCATGCCCAAAGGTGGCGAAGCGCTGAAGGACAAAGAGATCCAGATCATCACCACCTGGGTCAACGAAGGGGCTAAGTTCGATGGTGCGGACAAGAACGCCGAACTCGCGTCACTCGACAAGAAGCCTGCTGCTGCTCCAGTGCGGGTTGAAATCGCGAAGGCGACCGGGAATGAAAAGGTTTCGTTCATGCGAGACATCATGCCCGAAATGATGGACACCTGCGGTCGCTGTCATAACGATCGCCAGAAGCGAAGTGGTTTCTCGGTCGCTTCGTTTGAGAAAGTGATGCAGGGGGGAACCAGCGGCCGTGTCATTATTGCCGGCAACCCCGACGGAAGCCGACTCTGGCGTTTGGTGAATGGCGATGACACCCCAGTCATGCCCGCCGGTAACCAGACCGGGATCACCCGCAAGTGGTACAACAACCTCAAGACGTGGATCGAAGAAGGGGCCAAGTTCGACGGAGATGATCCGAAGAAGGGCTTCCCAACTCTGGAAGAACGAGAAGCCGCGGCGCTGGCCCGATTGAGCCCCGAACAATGGAATGAGCGACGCAAGAAGGAAACGGCCGAGAACTGGAAGAAGACCTTCCAGAACAGCGAACCGGTCGTTCGCGAATCGGCCGACTTCTTGATTTATGGCGACGTCTCGCCTGAACGAATCGAAGCGATCGATAAGTGGGCCACCGAGCAAGCGGCCTCGCTGAAGAGTTCGTTCAATGTGAAGGAGTCACAACTCTGGAAGGGCAAGCTCGCCGTCTTCATCTTCAAAGATCGGTTCGGCTACGAGGAGTTTAATCAATCGGTCCATCGACGCGAAGTTCCGCGCGAAATCATGGGACACTCAGAAGTCTCCGGTAATATGGAAGAAGCCCTGATCGCGATCCAGGACATCGGTGACGCCGCAACCGAATCGTCACCGGGGATGCACGTCAACGTCATTGAACATGTGACGGGCGCGTTCCTGAAGCGAGGCGGAGGTGGCTTGCCGGATTGGGTGATTCGCGGTGCCGGATTGGCATTGGCAAATCAACACAGCAAGGGCAATCCCTATATCGTCAAGTTGCCGGGCCAGGCGGGCGAAATTCTGCGAGAAGCCAGAATCGACAAGCCCGAAGAGATCTTCGGCAACGGCACCTTCGCCCCTGGGGAAGTGGGCCCGATCGGCTTCACCCTGGTTGATTTCATGCTGAAGCGGGGCGGCCCGAATAACTTTGGGCAGTTCGTGAAACGACTTCAGGGTGGTGAAAAGGCAGACGTCGCCTTGCGGGCTGTCTATAATGCCGACGCCAAGACGCTCGCTCTGGCCTATGCGAACTCCCTCCCTGCAGGCAGTTCGAAAAAGAAGAAGTAATCAGACAATCGGCGACCATCCGCCGAGCCCATGCCGAGGTGCTGATAGCCGATGATCAACTCGTCCACCGCCGCCACCCGTGATGTTGTTGTCATCGGCGGAGGTGTAATCGGGTTATCGATTGCCTGGGAACTGGCTCGCAACGGCGTCACCGTGCGACTGCTGGAGCAGGGGTTGTTCGGCCAAGAGGCGAGTTGGGCTGGTGCGGGGATGTTACCACCAGGCAACCCTCGTCAGGCAAAAACCACGGAAGCCAAGCTCCGCAGCAATAGCCATCTCCTCTGGCCCGAATGGAGCGAGCAACTTCGATCCCTAACTGGAATCGACAATGGATTCCATCGCTGCGGTGGAGTGGAAGTCCAACCCGCCGGTTCGCTGGAATCGCTCGATGAACGAATCGCGACATGGCGTGACGAAGGGGTCACGGTCGAACCACTGAACGCGGCGGAATTACGCCAACGCCTGCCAGCACTCAACCCCGAGATCTCCACGGGATACTTCCTTCCCGAGTTGGGCCAAGTTCGCAACCCGCGCCATGTGAAGGCGCTGATTCAAGCGTGCCTGTCGGTCGGAGTCGATCTTCGTCCCGGTTCGCCAGTGATCGATATCCAACGTCAAGGCGACAAGGTCACCGCGGTGAAAACGCTCAACGAAGAGCATCACGCTTCCGAATTTATCGTTGCCAGTGGGGCGTGGTCGCGAACACTGCTACAGCGAGTCGGCTGCGATCTGGCGATCGAACCGATTCGCGGTCAGATGGTCTTGCTGAACACACCCAAGGTTCTCATCCGACACGTCATTGAAGTGGGACCGCGCTACCTGGTCCCTCGCCCCGATGGCCGACTCCTGATCGGTGCGACCGAGGAACAGGCCGGATTCGAAAAGCGAACCACCGCCGCCGCCATCGCAGGACTGATCGACTTCGGCCGCGATTTGGTCCCCGCTCTCGGTGAAGCCCAGTTCGAACGCTGCTGGGCCGGTCTGCGACCTTACGCACCGGGCGGCTTGCCGCGTATCGGGCGAGTCCCCGGAACAACGAATCTCAGCCTCGCCGCCGGTCACTTCCGAGCAGGTCTGCAACTGTCTCCGATGACAGCCGTCCTTGTCCGTCAGCTCATTCTCGGTCAGCAAGGAAATGAATGGTCCGCTGATCT
>CBIHQO010000663.1:0-4353 GCA_966211735.1 uncultured Schlesneria sp. | reverse complement strand
GACGCCACGCGATTTTGCCGTCGGACCGATTCCAGGCGATGATGATTCCATTGGCTCGGACCGAGGGAAGGCTTTCGCCATAGTGATGAAAACCGGTGGAATCCATCACATTGGCGACGAAATAAATTCGATCATCATCGGTCAGGCCATACGATTCGATGCGACGCCCCTTCATATCGTCCGCAGCGATGGGCTCTAAAGCGGTGCGTTTTCCGGAGGCGACATCGATTCGTTCGGCCTTGCCGTCACGCGGTACGACCAGTAACTCGTTTTCGTCGAGTTGAGTCACCAGTGCGTTGGGAGGGAATTCGACCTTCCACCGGTCTTCACCGGATAGTGGTTGATGCAATCGCAGAACAGTCTTCGGTGCGGTCAGTGACCAGAATCGCAAAGACGATCCCGCTTCCAACAGCAGAATCGAATCGCCGCGCATCTGGATCGCATTCCCCAGCATCGTTCCCAAATCATCGATTTTCAGAGCTTTTCCATCCGAAGCCCGATAGGCTTCCGCCTGAGTTCGGTTCTGCGGGACAACGCAAAGCATGTCGCGATTGCCCACGACCTGTGCGAACTGGGGGATTCCTTCTTTACGCCACAAGCGTTCGCCGGTTCGCGGATCCAGGATTGAGATCGATCGTCGTCCGAAGACCGCGATGTAGTTCGGCTCGGCCACAGCGAGTCGTCCGGTAAAGCCGGCCTGTTGCAGCATACCAATCTGCTCCGCGTTGCGGCTGGCCGTCACCATCGGTGGCGTCGGTGGCCGCGACGCATGCCGCCAGAATGGCCCTCCCTCACCAGAATCGTCGAGTGCCTTCGTCCAAAGCAATCGCTTTTCGATCGGCGAAACGACGTGCAGCATGTCCCGGTTGATGAGTGCGATTTGATGTCCCAGAAAGGCCGCGGCGGCATAGCCGTCGCCTTGATTGCGAGGGCTGCTGCGCAGTGGGACCAGCCACGAAAACTGGCCATCGGCCAATTGCTCAAACGCCAGCCGCTGCTCTTGCAACTGGACTTCGACCATGAGTGGCTCGAAGTAAGGGAGCGCCGTCCGACTCGTGATCTCCTGAGCGGGGGGCATGTATTGAACCGGTCCCTGGACAAGTTCTAAGGGCCGTTCGTCCCATGCGGTGCCACGGGTTTTTGTGATCGTAGAGATCTTCCCCTCAGACTTCAGCCGTTTCACGAGGTCCGCCCCCGTGACACCTTCGCTCAGAGTCACTTCACCAAATTCACTATTCAGTAGCTGGTAGTAATAGGCTGCATCTGCAGGCTGTTCAAATTGCTCCATCAGTCGTGCGAGCCGCTCCGTGGCATGCGCCGCCGCGGTCCTGTCAGAACCCGCGGCGATCTTCATCAGCTCGAACTGGGCCCCGGAGAAGTCTCCAGCCTTGGAAAGGTCTTCGATCAACGCCTCTTGAAGAACTGTGGCCGCAGGGTGAAATCGCAGCAAAGTTCCGATCAACTGGCGGGAAGTATCGTTCGCCGAACTGGCACTCGCAATGATTTCGGCAATGCGGCGATCGACATCTTCACGGTCCTTGCCCACGGCCGCGGACCACAATTCAGATAGCCGACTCGCCAGCCAGACCTTGGGTGACATCGAGACCTGCGGATTGTCACTGCGTGTCACCAGCGCGTCGACATCCGCTCCTTCGCGTAGTGACCACAGAACCTCGAAGGCCTCCAGGAACTTGGATTGGGCGACGAGATGATCGGCGGTTAATTCCTGGTGTAAACGCTTTTCAGATTCGGTTTGAGCCAGACGGCCTAATGCTGCAAGTTCTGTTTCATGCGACTTCGGATCTTGCCGAATGACCGATGCGAGGCACTCGATCGCTTCCGTGTGGCGCCGGCTCAATTCGTCCTCGGATAGCCCTTCCTTGTTGTCTTTCAGCAGCAACGGCAGCGCAGCCGCGTGATCGCGATTGAGCAAGTACACTTCCGCTTCTCGCAACATCGCCCACGCATCGTCGGGGTTCTGCAGCTTGCGGCGCTGGATCTCGGCCATCACGGCATCGCGCTGGCCGAAGCCGACCAGTCCGTGTGGCCCCAGAGCGACCAGCTTCCCGCGATGCATCGCCAGGTTTCCGAGCGGTGGATGCGTCATCGGGACGTAAGAGCGAGAAATCTCTTTGCCCGACTTCAGATCGACGATCTTCAATTCGCCATCGCTTAACGGCAAGTAGTATTGGTCACCCACAGCCTGACCACGTCCGGAGGGATGGGCCTCGCCGAGGGGAAGTGTCCAGAGTTGTTTGCCAGTGCTGAGATTGAAGGCGGCGAGATCCGATCGACTCACCAGAATCACTCGATCGGCGAAGACGCCCGCCAGATACATGCCCGTTTCCTTGGGCTTCTCCCACAGACGGCGGCCATCCAGCAGGTTAAGCGCGAGGATAATCGGCTCTTCGGGAGGCGTGTAAACAACGACGCTACCCGAAATGATGGGAGCCGCAGGAGACCATTGCGAATTCAAGTCGCGCTGCGGAACGAATTGTGTGTTGGGGTCACGTTCTCCACTTCCCGAAGGAGGCAGATACCGGTGGGCCCACAAGACCGATTGTCGCATACGATCAACCGCGACCAGCCAGCCAACCGTCGTGGGACAGACAACCACGCCTCCGTCCGCAGCAACCTGCGCTGTGAACCATCGGCGCCCGATATCCTGTTCGATCTTCGTATCGGTGTACGCGATCAGTTGAGACCAGCGCGGAACTCCAGTGGCTCGATCCAACGACCACAGTCGGACATCATCCCCCTTCCCGGCGATGACCAGCAGTTCTTCACCGTCGACGGCGGGGACGCCATAGAAGAACGAGCCTGCCAGTGGCAGATCGAAAGATTCCTGAGCGTCTGGTCCACCAACGCTCCAGCGCGGACGCCCGGTGTTCAGGTCATAGGAGACCAGGCGATTCGTTTTCCACGAGACGCCGTAGGGATCCTGCATTTCTCCCGAACCGTCCCAACCCCATTGCTGCCCTGGTTGGTTACGAGACAGGATTCCGAGGTCTTCAATGACGAAGACCTGCCGGCCATCGCTGCTGAGCGTTCCGTAAATGCCATCGCGAAACATCAGGCTGGCCAGCGGATGGTATTCGACAGATTGCCCCTGATATTCGTTGAAATCATTCTGAAACATTCCTCGGACGCGAAACGCATCGCGACCATCGAATTGCGGGGCTGGCAGTCCACCCAGGATTCGTTCTGCCGAGACTCCCTCCAGGCTTTCCCAGAGGGTTTTCCCCGTCTCGATATCAACGGAGCGGACGCCTCGCAGATCCCGATAAACGACTCGCCCTCCCACGACCAATGGCGATGCGGCGACGATGGGGGTTCGATCCTGATCGAGAAGATCCTGCAGGATCCAGTTCACGCGTCGGCGGACAGTGTGACTACTGGTGAGCGGCACGTTCCAGACAGGTGCCAGCAGCGGTTCGCTGCCAGTCGAAGTTCCCTGGCGCGAGACTGACCCGTAGAGTTGCTTCCAATCATTCATAACGAGAGATCGAGTCGGCAACGCCGCATTGACACCGCCCAGCCAGGCACCAGGATTGACGCCTCCGACGCCGAGGGTGACTCGTTGTCCCGGTGATTTCTCGAATCCTTCGATCAGTTTCTGGCTGGCAGACAGATCGCCCGCACGTCGATTGGCCAGCGCCGCTTTGACGCGCCAGGCGCTATCCATCGAGAGCGCCGCGGATGAGCGAGCAATGTCATCAAACCAAGTTGCCGCGAGACCAAATTCGCCGCGATCAAAGTGCAGGCTGCCCAGATAGTTGGCCGCTTCTGCTCCTGCCGGGGTTTGTAAGAATCGCGATGCGACCATCACGTAGTCTGCCGTATTTCCACTGCGCTTCGCTTCGTTGAGAAGCTGTTGGGCTAACCCCGAGTATTGTGTCCGGTAGTCATCGAGAAACTGTTTTGGGGCGCTCCCTAATAACTGGTTGGCGCTGCGTCGCACCGATTGCCAACGTCCATCGGGCAGACGATGCAGAGAGTCTTCGGGAAGATCGAGGAGACGTTGCAGTAGTTCTTGGGCGATTTTCCATTCGCTGCGTTGAATCGCAACGTCCGCCGCGCGCATCATCTGCTCGACCTTCAGATCATGCGGGGCTCGACTATCCATGTAGTCGCGTTCATTCTCTTCTCCATCGACAACCAGGGGATCGCCAGCTTTGCGCGGTTTCGGATTAAACAGCTCCGCGAGGAACGGCTTGATGATGGGACGAACTTCTGGTGGCAAGGCTTGCACAACCGCCTTTTGCTTGGCGTCGGCCGCTAGTTTCTCTTGTTGGGCTTTATGATCCTGAGGATTGAATGCGCGGCGTCCGCCGAATTGCCCAAAAGCGACTG
>CBIHQO010000662.1:0-4355 GCA_966211735.1 uncultured Schlesneria sp. | reverse complement strand
AGATCATTGCTGGCCGACGTGAATACGTCTGGTAAAGCATCCCTCGCTGCTTTTCACTGCCCCAGCCGTCGAGCTTCGGACGTTGCCACAGGCGGTGGGAGTGCCAATATGTTTGGTCCCACGGCAGATTATGCTGTTGTCATATGGTACGCCAGCAATGGTGATGGAACCCAGCAGGGCACCGGTAATCAATGCTGCTGGTGGGACCTGCACACGCGAAACGCTGATCAAAACTGCTTCAGTGCGATTCGCACAGCCAAAGTTGTTGACCCAGCGACTAGTAATCCTGTCTCCGTGGGCTTCGGGAATACCACCAATGGTTGGTCTCCACGTGACTCGTTTGCAAAAATGACAGACGGAACCAGCAACACGATTCTGATTGGTGAGAAATTCATCAACCAGTCGGAAATCGGTAAGTGCTGTGGTGGCAACAATAATGCCGACGGTAACATTTACTACCAAGTGGGTAACTGGGGCGAGTACACAGTCGGTCGTCATGTTCGGACGAATTTCCCGATTCTTGCTAGGAATCAGCAACCGGATAACCCGGACTATACGACCGGCTTCGGCAGCTGGCACGATGGCATCGCCCATTTCTTGCTCGGCGACGGTTCCGTGCGCGCGATCAGCAACAATGTCGACGTGAACCTGTTCCGTAACCTGGGGCATGCCAGCGACGGCAATCCGATTGGTGACTATTAATTAATTCCGACCAACGTTGATTCGCGTCAAGAAAATGAAATGCGGCAGGTTGTCGACACGTGAGTGTGATGGCCTGCCGTGTTTGTTACCACTACTTGGGAGAACTTCTGAGATGTTGAAGGGCAATTTGGGCCGACTGGCCGTCGCGTGTGCAATGATGACAATGCTGGCAACTGTGGGATGCGGCGGAGGTGCTGCCACACCCCAGCCCGTTTCGGGAACAGTTTCGGTGAAGGGCGGAAAGCCACTGACCAAGGGAGCAATTCGCTTCACGACCGCCGGGGCGGGAAAGAAAGTTTCCGCCGTGGGGCAGATCGATGGCCAGGGCAATTTCAAATTGACCAGCCTGACCCCCGACGATGGAGCCTTACCTGGTGAATACACGGTCACCTTGGCAGGGACTGAGACCGGCCAGGATTATGAGCATCCTAATGATCCCATCGTCAAAGTGGTCGACGATAAATACAACCAGGACACCACAACCGATCTGCGTTACACCGTAAAGCCAGGCAAGAATGTTTGCAAATTCGAAGTCGATCCTGCGAAGTAGGACCGGCTGCTGTCTGGCTTGGGTGGCAATCGGGCTGATCGGTTGTCAGGGTGATTCAAAACCCAAAGTCCAGACGTCAGTAGATGTGAATATCGATGCCAAACCACGGCAACCGAGTATTGCTCGGTTGCCGTTTGAGTTTGAAGCTCCAGCCGCGCCCCGCGCATCTCAGCCGGGCGACTGGTTTGAAGATGTCACCGCAGCCACCGGAATTCGTTTTCAGTATCAAACGGGATGTTCCGCCCGGCATTACACGCTCTTGGAAACGATCGGTGGCGGAGTCGCTTTGCTCGACTTTGACTGCGATGGCGATCTGGATGTTTTTTTCGCGGGCGGTGGATCGCTCGCCGGTCCCCCGGTCACCGTTGCCGGCGTCCGCTCTGCACTGTATCGCAACGATGGAAACTGGCGATTCTCTGACGTGACCGAATCGATGGGATTGGCCGCGACAGACTTGTACACGCACGGAGCCACTGTCGGCGACTATGATCGAGACGGGTATCCAGACCTGCTCGTGACGGGGTATGGTGGATGCCACCTCTATCGCAATGATGCCGGACAGCGATTCGTTGACGCACCATTCCATCAAGGCTTGGCGGTGCCTCGCTGGTTTACTTCAGCGGCGTTTGGTGACTTCGATCGGGACGGCTGGCCCGATCTCTTCGTCTGCTGCTATGCCGACTGGAAGCGGACCGACGATGAATGCGTCTACCACCAGATGGAGGGAATGCGACGCGACGCCTGTGCCCCCACGCGATACCCGGGTCAGCAAAGCGTGCTGTGGCGAAACCAGGGAGATGGGACTTTTTGCGATGTCAGCGACGCGGCGGGAATCTTGCCCGGCATGCGCAGCCTGGGGGTCGTGACCGCGGATCTCGACGGCGACGGCTGGCTGGACTGGTTCGTTGCGAACGATGTTAACGAGAACCAACTTTATTGGGGCGGCGATCAGCTTCCGCTGCAAGAAGGGGGAATCGTGGCGGGGGTCGCGTACTCCGAAGCCGGTGAACGCGATGGATCGATGGGAACGGATGTCGCCGATTTCGATGGCGACGGTATTTTGGATCTCTTTATCGCCAACTTTGCCGGACAGGACAATGTCCTTGCGCGGGGTGCAGGCGCGCGCAGCTTTGCCAATGTCACGCGAGCCTCCGGGCTCGGTGCTCCCTCACGCCGATGGGTCAAGTTCGCATCCCTGTTCGCCGATTTCAATCTGGATGGCTGGCCCGATCTCTTTATCAGCAATGGGCACGTCTTGTACGACGCTCCCGAACTGCCGTACGCTCAACCGGCTCAACTTTTTCAGAACCAGCAGGGAAAACAGTTTCGCGAAGTCACCTCCAGTGCCGGGCCTTACTTCAGTATTCCGCATGCGGGTCGGGGAGCTGCCGCGGGGGATCTCGACAATGATGGTGCTCCCGATCTGATCGTGGTGCATCAGGATCAACCGGTCACTGTTCTGCGAAATCAGCATCCGGCGACTCATTGGGTACGCGTATCGTTGCGAGGCAAAGCTTCGGGCATCGACCCCGTCGGTGCCAGGGTCTTGCTGCAGCGAGACGGAATCACGATGACTTCTCTCTTTTCCGGCGGCGGCAGCTATCTTTCTCACTCGGATCGCCGAGCCCTCTTCGTTACCACCAGCGATGAACCTATTGAAGTAACAGTCGTCTGGCCAGGCGGAGCACGGGAAGTCTTTACTGGACTCACAACGCGGATGACACATGAACTCGTCGAAGGTTCCGGACGACAACCTTGATTCGTTGCAGTATCGCAATGACCTCCAGCACCTTGGCCTCCAGTCGACGGCTTCCACGGATGGGCGAAAGTATCGACTGCTGGCACTTCTGACATTCATCGTATTGTCGATCGTTGTCTACCTGGTGATTCAAGAATATCGAGGCCGCGCCAATCTGGTGGCGGCTCGCCCGTTGCTGGAAGAATTGCTATTCGAGCAGGAAAGTCCTGCCTGGAACGCGAAGGCCAATCGCGCGGAAGCGCTGCTTCGGTCCGCCGCCGCCACGTCGAAAAAGAAGTCGGCGATCACGCTGCTCGCAACGCTCCGTGGCCAACGCGGATTCCAGCCGCTGGTGGAGGATCTGCTGGCCAACGATGCGGTCGACATCGACACCGCAGATCTGGCGATCGTGTCGCTATTATTGCTCCGCCGCAGCGAATTCTCGCTGGCAGACCGGCTCGCCGCTCTCGCGGTGAAACGGGGCGACGAACAAGCTCGAGCACTGCGAGCCGCGACGATCGTCAACTATCAACTGGGACGAGACGAAGCGGTCGTTCAGCACGCCAGTACCTGGGCAAAAATCGCCCCTGATGAAGTGATGGCCTGGCAATACCTGGCCTACGTCGCCGAGGACCGGGGCTTCCAGCGGGATGCCATTACCGCGCTGAAGAAACAGATCGCTTTAATGACCGGCAACGCCTCCGAGGAACGCCGACGCCTGGTAACTCATCTCATTAAAGTCGGCGATGTCGCTGAATCGCGACGCGAATTCGACATCCTGTCAGCCAGCCTCCCTACGCAGGCACGAGCCAGCCTTTCTCTGCTGGAAGCGAAGCTGATGTACCTGGAGGGAAACCTCGCCGAAGCCGAACGAATCTTGCTCACCGCAGGATACCCGCCCAGCGATCGAGCCGACGCGTACCTGCTGCGCGCCACGATCCTGCTCGAACGGTCCGAGCCCGACAAGGCGCTCCCGCTGCTGCGAGAATGCGTCAAGATTTCTCCTGCCAATCAGGATGCTCACTACCTGCTCGGACAGGCACTCTCACGGGCCGGCCATCTGGACGAAGCGCGATCTCAACTGGAGATCCACCGAAAACTGCTCGACTTGAAAGTGCGCATTAACACCCTCGAACGACAGGCAGGCCACGAACTGGGCAACGTCGAAGTCCGCCAGACCCTGTCGCAACTCTACAAACAAATCGGTCTCACCGAGCAAGCCAAACTTTGGCAAGACGCCGCCAACACCGCCCAGCAGTCTGGATCCAGATAACGCCAAAAATGAATGCTGCGACTCGTTTTTGGGGAGGGCGAGGCTCCTGCCGAGCCGCGCATGTTATTGTGAGTCCATCGACACGCGCGGCT
>CBIHQO010000661.1:0-4358 GCA_966211735.1 uncultured Schlesneria sp. | reverse complement strand
TCTTCTTCAGCAACTCGCGCCGCTGCTGTTCGAACTGCTCATTCGAAAGCGTTCCGAATCCGAACCACGATTTAAGACGGTTGAGCATGGCGTGATCGTCACCACAGGAAGCAATTCTGTCCGTTATTGACCCGGTCCATCATACGACAACTTCCAAGTCTCGACACCGCAGACGAATGTCTACTAAATCGACAGTGGCGGACTTTTCCGATTGACAGATCTCCTACCGCAGTAGTAGAACCATCGCTCCTACTGTGGTAGGAGACGATCGGATGCGGGAGTCTATCGGCGGCCAGGAGGGCGAAAGCAATGAGTCAGCATCGGTTAGCCGATCTGCAATTGGCCATCATGCAGGTGCTCTGGGAACAGGGCGAAGCGACCGTTGGCAACGTCCAAAAGGCCTTGGAGCCGAATCGCTCGCTCGCCTACACCACCGTTGGCACGATGCTCTCTCGGTTGGAACGAGATGGCCAGGTGACTCACCGAGTGGAAGGCCGCGTCAACGTCTACCGCGCCAAGCTGCCCCGCGAAAAAGTCAGCCGTTCGATGGTCTCGGATCTGGCTCAGCGATTGTGCGCCGGCGATGTGACTCAATTAGTTTGCCATCTGCTGGATGATTGCGATGTCTCGCGCGATGAACTGACGGCGATCAAAAAGTTCATTCGCCAGAAAGAACAGGAGCTGAGCGATGACAAGTAGCTGGCTCCTGCTGCGCATCGTCGAACTGGCGATCACCTACCTGGTTCATTCCACGTTGTTCCTGGGTGCGATCGGCATCCTCCTTGTTGCAGTGGCTCGAAGTCGACGAAACAAGTCATCCGCTGGCAATCCGGCCTGCAATCCCCTCGTTGAAGAGCGACTCTGGAAACTGGGAGCCACACTGCCACTCTTGTCAGTTCCTCTCAGCATCTTTGCGGGCCTGTCCTGCGAACTCTCAAGTGAAGTCATCAGACACCAATACCAGTCGGCTTCCGCTGTCAGACTTGATGACTCCAGTAGCGCGAAAAAATCCGCGACCAACATTCAAGGAAACGTCGCGACTCCTCGCAAGCGATCGTTCAATTCGGCTATTGCTCCTGCCAACAACGGCTCAACAGTTCACGATCGACCGTTCCCAATCCCACAGCAGGACAATCTCGCTGCTGAGACAGTGCCGATCTCGAAAGGCCCTTTGGATCATTCGATCGAATTAAATCCTAGCTCTGCCGATCTGGCAGAACACGATCAGCAAACTTCTCTCGAAGTAATGACGTCGTATACATCCGCTAAGTGGCTCGGTCTGGCCTTCGTGTGTTGGACGATAGTGTCGATATGCCGCCTGACCGCGCGAGCGCTTCTGGTGCACCGATTTCTGAGACGCTGCGATCGGGCCAATTCCGATCTGCAGAACATTCTGCATCGATTAACCAACAATGCGCATCTCATCCGCCTGCTTCGTGGTCCTGCCGGTGCGACCAGTCGACCATTTGCGTGTGGGATCTGGCGTTGGACAATCGTCCTCCCCAACGGGATTGAAGAACAATTGCCGCCCGCTGAGATTCGAGCACTCCTTGCTCATGAAGTCGCTCATCTGGTCCGCCGAGATCCGCTGTGGCTATTCGTGGGCGAACTACTCTGTACTATCTTGGCAGTCCAACCGTTGAACTTCATCGCTCGCCGACGATGGCTGCAGGCAGCGGAACTGCTTTGCGACGACTGGGCGGTGCAGCAGAATGTTTCGGCGACATCGCTCGCGACCTGCTTGACTCGCATTGCCGAACTGCGAATGGATCATCGCAACAAGACCTGGGGATTGGCCGCCATGGGTCGCTCTGGACTACTGACGCGTCGGATTGAATGGCTGCTGCGAGACGATCGCCAGACAGAATCAACTTCAATGCGACATCCCTGCAGAACAGCAGTAGTAGCCTGCATCGCGACCCTCCTGATCGCGGCATTTGGTCCTCGATTCGTCATTCCTGCCGCAGCCGAATCGGTACTCGAAGTGGCCGCGAATCCGGATCAATTGGCGATCGTGAAAGACTTATCGATCGCACTCGACGAACTGCAAAGCACAGAATCGTTGATCGCACGTGATTCAGATCCGCAAGTGGCACACATCGCGAAGCGACTAAGGGCCCGCATCCAATCCATCCACCACAGATTGGATGCATTGGACGCCGTCAATCCACAGAGTTCGTCAAGATAGAACGTTCGAAATACGGTCGCATCAAATCGAATGGAGTCGAACATGAAGCTGCGAAGCAATCGATGCCAGCTACAAATGAAGTCCGCCCTGCTGACATTTCTGCTGGCATTCGTCACAGTCGCACACGGGCAGGCCGACAGCCCAAAAGACGCGACGCTATCTGTCAAAGAGACCGAGCGAGATCAAACGAAAAATACTCCGGACCACTCACCGCCGGTTATCGTGCAAGACCTGATGAAATTCTCGCCGCGCCCGGGTCGGTTTGTCTACAAGGTCAAGCGAGGTTGGTCGGGCATTTTGGTTTACAGCAAGGGCGATGACGACGGCGATTGGCGAATTTTCGAGTCGCAAGCAGTCGGGGCAAGCCATGTCAAAGCACTCGATGGAAAAGGCAGCCTGAGCGACTATTTCCCGAGCAAGGACCCTGTTCTGAACATCACGTCCTTCGACAATCACATGACAGTGAATGCCGTCCGAAAAGGAACGGCCGTCGTACGTTACCTCGGGCAGGAAGAGGCAGGCCTCATCCATTGTGAATTGCGAATCGAAGTCGAGGCAGACACCAGTGATGTCGATGCCGCCCTGAAAGAAGCGATTCCCCTGTCGCAGATCCAGGTCATCGAAGTTCGAACAGCCGCGATCCTCAAAGGAATGGTGCCCACAGACGAAGATCTAAGGCTGGCGGTTCGTGTTGCTCAGCAGTTCTATAGCGAAGTGATCCCTCAGTTGAAGGTTGCATCGGCGGAGGATGGATCGAAGGGTGTCGCGACAGTGGATGCCACGCAACCAACTCCCGCCAAGTCCAAGCCAGAAACGCCACGTCAAACGCGGCCCGATGCTCCCGCCGAACTCAAAGCCTTGCGCGAAGAAGTTCAAGCCCTGCGTCAGGACATTCGCCAGCTCAATGAATTGCTCACAAAACGACTGGAGTCCAAAGATCGCGTGAAGACGGATCCATCGCCGAAGGTCGAGACCTCTGACGCCAGCCAGCCTCTTCAAGATGGGCTGTTGTGCTTTGACGCCAGCTGGTGTGGTCCATGTGCTCAAATGCGGCCGATCGTCACGAAATTGAAAAGAGAAGACCAACGCCTTCAGCTCGTTAACATTGATGCCAGGCCGGATCTGTCCAACCAACACAACGTCTCATCGATTCCCTGCTTTGTCCTGTTGAAACAAGGCAAGGAAGTTCAACGAGCCACCGGCATCACGACAGAGAGGTATTTGAGAACGCTGCTGAAACGTCTTGATGATGCCGAAGATTCGGATTCCAGTTCACGCGGAGGCAGCCTCGACGATGCAAACGCCGCGCGAAATGAACACGATCGCTTGCAGCGAGCACTTTCAAAACGTTTCGATCTCGCCGTTGAAGACCAACCACTGACAGCGGTGATCAAAAGGATTGGTGGCATGATTGAAGCAAATATCGTGCTCGACCCAGTCGGATTAGAAGAGGAGGGCGCAGCTCCGACGACAAAACAGACGTTCGCCCTGACACAGGTCTCTGCAGAACAAGCCTTGCGACATATTCTGAAGCCGATGCATCTGGAATTCATCGAACACAATGAAGTCATCTGGATTACGAGTCGACGTCGCGCGAAGGAGCTTCAATCGCAGGCCTCTTCAAACCGACGAGGCAACAGCAGTTCGGAATCCGCGATGGCCCAAGCACCGAGACCAACAAAAGATGCTTCCGACTCGGTCGTGATTAACTATCCCGTCGCGGACCTCGTCATGCCGACTACTGGAGAAATGAAACCCAAGCCAAACGACTGGTTTCGACTGATCGAGATGATCATGACTGAAATCGAGCCGACGTGCTGGGTGTCGAACGGAGGCACTTGTACGATTAAAGCCAATGAATCGACGAGTTCTCTGTTGGTTCGAGCACCGCAAGCGATTCAAGAACGCGTACTGACCCTATTCGAACGCGAACGACGAAAGATGGACCTTCAAGTCAGTTTCGAAGTGAGATTGATCTCGACTGCCGACAAGCCACTTGCTGAGTTGATCGGAACGAAACTGAAGACTGACCCTGATACGGGATACATCTTGCTTGATCCCGCCAAAGCGAATTTAAGTATTCAGGCACTTCAAGCGGGCGGCGGACCGATCGTATTTGCTCCCAAGGTGACAATCTTTAACGGCCAGACGGCATACGTGGGTTCAAAAT
>CBIHQO010000660.1:0-4360 GCA_966211735.1 uncultured Schlesneria sp. | reverse complement strand
AAGGTGATCGCGAACTGCTGAACTGGGACTTGTCGTTGGCTGAAGCGTTGACCGAGTTCAACCAGGACGTGCAGCGCGGATTGCAGGCGCTGAAGCCGGGTGCTCCCCTTCGCGTGGCTGGGACAAAGTTTGAGTTTGGGCGAGTCGATGGGGAGGCACTGCATCTGAAGTTGAAAGACAAAGAGATCGTCAAGAAGCTGTCCGATTTGTCACCGGGTGAACGAATCTCGATCGCCGAGACCGGGTTGGAAAAGGCTGCGGGGCCGCGGGCTTTGCGTTACGCGGTTTATCTGCATTTCCAGGGGAAACTCAATCAGGCCAATGCCGACAACTGGTTCAAACGGGCCGAAGACGACGGGGACAAGTTTCGCGAACGGCTGGCCTACCGAGTCTTTCATCAAGGTCAGTCCGAACTGGCGCGCGGGAATATTGCAGCGGCAATGACGTTCTTAGATGCCGTGCCGAACGTGTCGGGGCCGAATACGGATGCGGCCAAACAAGCGGCGAAAGTCCACGACAGCCTGTACGAAGCATTGGTCTGGAAAGAAGTCGGTAAGCGAAAGTGGACACGCGGTGCTCAGGGTGAGTTCACGGCCGACGGCGTTCGCGCAAACGATTCGTATCTGGTCTCGGAGAAGGAATACCGCGACTTTGAACTGACCTGCGAATGGCAGGTATTTGAGCCCAATGCAATGGGCGGGGTTTACTTCCGCTATAGCGGCAAAGGGAAACCTCTCGAAAACGGTGCCAAGATTCATCTGGCCAACGATGCTGACCTGAGGAAGATGGATCGCTTTGCGACGGGAGCCTTGTTTGCCGTCGCGTCCCCCGATGCCAACGCCAGCCACCCCAGCGGGAAATGGAATACGCTAAAGATTCAGGTTCGCGGAACCGCCGTAAAGGTGTGGATCAACGACAAGCAAGTCCAGGAAACCACCCTGCCAAAGGCTGTCCCAGACAGCGGCACCGTGATGTTCGACGGCGTGATTGGCGGCATTAGCTACCGCAAAGTACTGTTGTTCGACCTGACCAATTCGAAGGCCGCAGAATGATCTAGCTACGGATGAACCTGATTAAGAGGAAATGCCTCAAAGATTATTCTCTGTACAATTCATCTTGGCTTCGGCCCTGTCTGTGTTAATCCGGAGCTCCTGATTTATGGCTGCTTAACAACTGGCTGGGGTGTCGCAGGCTTGGCGACAGTTTTCAGGATTTCAACGGCCAACCGGTCATCTCCCTGTAGCCGGACGACCAGTTCCAATTCGCGTGCGGCCGCCTCGGGGTAGCCCATGACAATGTAGTGGTAGGCTTCTACGAATCGTGCCCCCGCGTCGGCGGGATGAGATTTGGCAAAGGCCTCAAGCGTCCGCAACTGCTTCGTGTAGGTGGCCGCATCTGGATAAAGCCGGATCATCTCGGGCCACATCCAATACTTTCGTCCGTTAGCCATGGAAATGTGCAACGAGTTGGATGCGGTTTCGTAGTCTCCTTTGGCGAAGAAGACGAGAGCTCGCAGTTCATGCAACGTGGGATCATCGGGACATTGCGTCAGCGCCTGATTCAGGATCTTCAGTGAAGAATCATGGTCGCTCTGTTTGAACGAGGCCGCTGCTTGAACCAGCGATTGTTCACAGCGGCTGGCAACTTTTGAATTGATCGCGGTTGGTGCGGGGGCCACCGGAACGCTGGTGACATCGGGCACCGGGGCCGGCGGCACCACAACTGTTTTCGGAGCTTCGATTGCCGGCGGTGCTGTCGGAGGAACTTGTGCAGCGGCAACCAGTGTCCATTGCAACAGAATTCCTGTCGTTCCCAGAGCGGTCGAGAATTGTTGCATCATGATGGCATCCCAGATGTCGAAGACTGGACGGAGAGCGGCTTTGGAAGAAAGCCAACACTAGCCTATGCAATCGTAATGCCGCTAAGGAATAGCCAATTTGCGGTGACGGACACCGAATGTGCGAGCCTGAAGACCCGACGAGGAACATTGCCGACCAAAGTGGCTAAAAATCGACAAGTCAATCGGCTTCACAATCAACCTTGACTTGATCCCTGAACTCGGTTGTCCGTCGAATCGTCCGGTTTAAGATTTGCAATGCAGTCTCATTGGGAATGGATCGAAATCAACTCTGAACCTCTTCCTGGGAGTGAATTAAAATGACGACGACACCCGACAACAAATTACGAGAACTGTTGCAAGATTTCAGCATTGCGATGCTGGTGACTCGCGGGTCGCAGGGGCAATTGAGATCACGGCCGATGGTGCTGGTTCAAGTGGAATCAGACGGAACACTTTGGTTGCTGACTGATCGACATTCGGGAAAGTTGGACGAGATTTCGCAAGATAGTCACGTCAACGTTTCCGCGCAATCAAGCTCCAAATTCGTCTCGATCAGTGGCAAGGCTTCGGTAGTCGAAGACCGTCGAAAAATCGCCGAGCTCTGGAAGGAACCTTTCAAAGTGTGGTTCCCCGGCGGCAAAGAAGATCCTTCGCTGGTTCTGCTGATGATCACAGGTGACGCTGGCGAATACTGGGACAACAGCGGCACGAGCGGGATCAAGTACCTGATCGAAGCGGGTCGAGCGTATCTGAGTGGAACGCGACCGAACTTGGAGAATGATCCCAAGATTCACGGGAAAGTCAGTCTGTAAACGTCTGTTGGAAGACTGCGATCAATTGGTTGCGGACTGCTTGAGTCGATTGCCACGCGAGCTGAGGCCTCATTGCTGCAGAGCTGAGATCAGTGACTTACAGCCGATCCCAGAAGCTGTCGACGACGGGGGCTCGGCGTGGCGTGGGATCCGTTCTCGAATGTGAGTCATTCTTGGAATGTGCTTCGTTCACGACGATCTGTCGTCCCGCCAAGCTGGCACCGTTAAGTCGTGTGATCGCCTCATCGGCATCGTCCAACCGAGCCATGGCAACGAAGGCGAACCCGCGTGGCTTCCCCGTCTGCGGATCTGTGACCAGCTTCACCGAGGAGACTCGTCCATAGTGTTCAAACGTCGAGCGGAGTTCGCCCTCCGAGGTGGTGTAAGCGAGATTGCCTACAAAAATCTGTGTCATTTCGAACTTCCTTTTTGAAGTGATCCGCTACGTCGGCTCGCAGCAGACAAGCGGCGAGTACAGCGGATTGGGCCGGTCCATTTGTTTCTGGGGCCGGCGTTGTGATTTATTCAATACTCGGTCGACACGGGGTATACCGCTCGACGGTGTGTTGCTAACACGAGCGAAAAGCGATCGCGCCAGATTCTCTGGAAGACCAAAGTGGTCTGTTTCCGCGCCAGGGAGGCGAGGGATTCGATGAATAGCGTGAGTCTCTCAGCTGGCGGAACGCCGAAGAAAGACGCTGACACCGGAATGTGCTGCTGCGTCTCCAGCAAACAACCGTTCGCCTTGGATTCGCAGCCTGACAGGTTGCATTCGAGCAACTGATGTACCGCTGACATCAGACAAAGGAAGGTCCGCAGGATTGTTACCCCGCTGACGGACCAAGGAACAAGATTGCCCTTGGCAAAGGTACGACCTTGTCTGATCGGTAAATCAAATACTCGCGAGGTGAAGAGTTGAACAGGCCAAACTGACACTGCCCAAACCTCGAGAAAAAATGTTTCTCGGAAAATCTCGAAGATCGTTCCGTTACGAACGCACTGAGAAGATTCGGTCCAATGCCCCGTTAATCGTGACACCCATCCGACAAATGGTAGCGATCAAGGAGTTGTCGGATAGGCCCGAAGTGGGGAATCACTAGGAGTTCGGGGAACTCGCTGGCTCCGGTGGCTCGATGTAGGCGACATCTGATGGTCGGGGAGAGAGTTCCCCAGTACCTTTTTGCTCGCGTTTTTTTTGCTTGTCCTGAGCTCGTTGTTGTTTGTCCTGTTCGCGTTGACGTTTAGCGTAGGTGTTTCGGTTTTTAGCGATAGTGGTATTCCTTTTAGAAAGGGGGCGTCCCTAGTTGGGGTAGAAGACTAGCACACTTTTGCGTTCGGGATTCGTCGAAAAGAAAAGATGCGCCAATTTTGCATTAAGTATTCTGAAGCGTCTGCCCGCGGGAGTTCGGCAACGACCAACTCAAATCAGCGCTGAATCATTACCTCTTCGGCAGCAGCTGACTTCCTGGTGAGGAAATCATTGTTTTTGTCGTCGCTCGATAAAGCGTTCCAGTGTTCCGCGGCGACTTTCATCCAGGCTGAACGTCACGAAGTGAACGCAGCCATCATCGGCGACGGCGAAATCGACTTCGATTCCGTTTTTCTCGGCACCATCCCAGCTTCGTTTTCCGGAACGACCGGCTTTCCAGTAAGCAGGCTTTCGCAGATCGATGAGCGGTACTGTGGTACCAGATTGGACATGGATTTC
>CBIHQO010000659.1:0-4364 GCA_966211735.1 uncultured Schlesneria sp. | reverse complement strand
GCGGGATTCCAGAGCTTGGAAGCCGCGTCGGCGGAGGGGTGGCGGGTTGACGCGAATAGCCTGGCCATGGGCCTGCGGCTTCGTCGCCGGGCAGCTCGCTTGGCGCGGAATCAGCGATCGGTACGATAGGGATGGTGAGCACAACCGTTCAGTGCATCGCCACCAAATGCTGTTGGCAGATTGAATCAGGACTCCGTCGCCCCGCGGCGCGGAAGGCTCTGTCACGTCCATCTCAACGACCTGACAAGAATTCGCAAATTGGTGGAACAGCACGAGAAGCTTAACCCTGAACGACCTCGACCGATCGGACAAGCACTGAAGTCTAAAAACGGAGATCGATCTCATGAGCGAAGTTCGTTTGATCGTCCGGGAAGCCGGTCACGACTGGTCTGGTATCGTTCACGGAAGTTCTGCCGATCGCGCAATCGCAGCGCTCAGCGCAGATCCGGTCACGCTCGCCGAACTGGAAATCGCTTTTGCACGTTTCGAGAAAGCCAGTCCGAATCACCGCTTCTTGTCGAATCTTCGTCCGGGACTAAACGATGAACCATATGACGCCGGGCTCGTCGTGATCGACCTCGTCGCTCGGCTGGTGGTCGTCGATTCCACGTATTCGTCGCCAGAATCAATCGGAGAGATCGATTATCACGACGGGAAATCCAGCACAGACACATGGTTGCGGTATCACCTGGCGGATGACTGGCTGTTCACAAGTGATCGTGGCCCGTGGTCAGATTTGGCAGTCAGGCGGCGGGAACGAGCCGCACGGTCGCCGCTTGATTCGCGCGCGGTCTTTTACGGGCAACCACTGAGCGAATTTGTCGCTCGCGAAACCTTCGCAGCCTTTACTCGGCGGGAAACGACCGCGTTTGTCGTGCATGACGCAATCAAAGGTATCCACGCGAATTGGCTGTTGACGCCGCGTGACGATCTGGACGGCGCCTGCCCGCGCGAGGTGGCAGTCCAGCGGCACAGTCACCTTGAGTGGGATCTGCAGGATCAGGCGGACAGGTGGTCGCTGCTACAAGAGTGCCCACCCGGCATAGGCGAGTCGTCATTCGCGTTCCGCTACGGCGGTTTTGGCACGCATGAACTTGTTATCTACTATGATCTGGTTCGCGATCTGCTCTGGTCTTGCTGGGACCGGCTCCTTGAGTTGGAAAAAGCACAAACCATGGCGGGCGGTCCGCAAGCACTTACCGTCGGTGATTTTCTCGCGAGCGAAGTTCCCCGCCTGGAAAGCGCTCGGGACAAATGGCTCGACAGCCCTGACCCGGAATTTCATGGACGCACGCCGCGATCCATCATCGCCCGCGAGCGCGCTCGACTTCCAGAAGGGGTGTCCGGACATGACGCGATCGTCGACCCCGACTGCCCGTGTTGTCAAATGATAGCCGACATGCCTGGGCCTGTGTTTTGGCACCTGGACGGCTGCAACATGGATGACGACTTTGCCTTTGACTACCGACACCATACGCGCGAGGAATGGGAAATAGAAGAACGCGAGCGCGAGGACTTCCATCGGCGATTCGCAGCCGAACAAGAGGAACGCAAACGCCTGGGCTTGGCGGTTTCCGATTTTGGATCTGCGAACAAAGACGCCGTCTGGTCGTTCAGCTTTTCCGTAGGCGACGACGCCAATGTGCCGCTGGGCGTCCGCCTATTCGGCATCGGCGGTCACCTGGCTGAGTTGATCGTCGACCTCAAGAGTCAACCCGATGAATTGGAAGCACAGCAATTCATCGACCGGCTCAACCGCGATTTCGGTAACTTGCGGGACCTTTTGCAAAATTCCGAACCATCGCTTGCTGAGACGCTGGTCAAACCAACGTTGTCCCTCTTCGCCGAAACGCTGGCCGATGTCGAGTCGGTCCGCCCTGAGCTGTCTGCGAAATGCGAGTCGTTAACAAACAGCCTCGCTCAGTTTCTGGACCGTCATCTCCCCGGATCGGCTGGGGATATTGGCGATTTGGATTGTCCTTTTTGAAGCCGATTGACCGTTGGGCACTTTCTGAGCGTGAACAGTCACCGCCAGATCAAATCTGGAACTTTGGCCTCTTGTTCCAGCTCTTTTTTCATCTGTGCGATCGGAAACGCCACCGGAACAGGAGCCACCCCTTTGGGGATATACTGAGTGTTGATCCCAAAGACAGTTCCCGGCTTCTCTTCCCGAAGCACCAGTGGTCCGCCCGAATTTCCCCAGCTAATTCTGGCGCTATGTTTCGCATGGAAAATGCCGCCAGTCTCCTCTTGAATTTGCTCGACTTCCCCACTCGTCGTCGACACCTCAAATGAACCTGATTTGATCGCATTGCGATGATCGTCAGTTCCGAAAAGCAGGTCGTCAAAAGTGGATCCTAACTGTCTGGCAATCTCGAATGCCTTCTCCGAATCTGCCACGGCTTCCTGGGACGTTCCGGGAAATCCAAACGCGAACACCGGCGAAGTTTGAGGACATTCATTGTCGGCACTCAGGGAGAACCATGGGGATGGAGGTAACCCCTGGATAGCTAATACCGCCATGTCGTAGCGGCTGCTGACATAGTGAACATCTGCTGGAAATCCTTTGCCGGCAAAGTACACGATGCAGTGTGGAGTAATCTTTGCAATACGTGAGAACCGCTTTTCGATAGCCGCGATTTGTTTTTTTGTCGCTGACTCGGCGATATCGGCACCTGACAATAGCGCGCGAACCAGCCTTTCGATGCGTCCCTTACCTGTGGCGTTTAGCCATTCTTTATGCTCTTTCACGACGTGTCGGTTGGTAATGGCATGTCCCTGTCGATTGACCAGGAAACAACTTCCGTTCCCCATCCATTTTTCATGGCGCGTACCATCATGCATATCAATACTTAAATAGAGGCCGACCATTCCCACACTATCATTGATCACGGCGACGACGCTCTTGTCTTTGACTTCCACAGATCTGATTTCACCGGACTCGGCGACAGCAGTTACCGCATTCGTCTTCTTAACATCGCCGCTGTTATCTTTGACTTCCACCGGTTTGACTTCCACCGGTTTGACTTCCACCGGTTTGACTTCCTCCGGTTTGGTTTCCTCCGGTTTGGTTTCAGCGGGTTTCACTTCCGGTGGATTCACTTCAACAGGTTCGACTTTAGCTGGTGCCGGGACAGATTCCACAACTACCGGAGTTTTTGCATCGCCGACGGTGGCCACCACAGAAACATCGCTTCGAGCAATTTGTTGTGATTTACGATCTTCCTTCTGCCACCTGAACACCGTCCCGACTCCCAAGGCAGCGACGAGTAGAAGTGAGAGACTGGCCCAGAAAGGGAGTGCCTTTGATTTTCTGCCCGGAGTTGAGGAAATCGATTCCGCAAAGACAATCTCGGCGGGAAGCCAGTCTGACAGGCCCTCGCGCCAGACCAGAGTCGAACCGGAAAGGTGTCCACCAGAAAGCGACATCAACAGTTCATCGCGTGAGACGGGGCCAAGTCTTTGATCGCCGGACGCATAATACCATTGCTCGGTGAATGAGATCGGTTGGGCCTTGGGGCCAGTCGGCGTCGGCTGAACCGTCGCGAAGACATCGTGCAGTTCGGAGGCGGAAACCCATGCCAGCTTGTCGGTCGAGATCTGGTACATTCGACTGAACTGGCCCCGTGATACGAGTCGACGCAGTTGCTCGATCGAATAGGGGCCGCGAATCTTTCCACGCAATCGGACGTAATATTGATTTTGATCCATGACAGCCCCGAATGCCTGGGAAGCAGTAGACGCGCAGTTTTTGGAGTTGCGCCTAGTCGTTTGATGTTTTGACAAACAACAGACGGCCGGCTCTGAAGTATTTCGACAATGAGTCCTGTTTCGGCTCAATCTGCCCCTTCGCGTTGATGTCACCCACAACTTCAAAACGATGCCGGATTGCAGTCTCAGGGGCATTTTCCAGGGGAACGCTGGCCAGGATTTGATACGGCTTGCCAGGATTCAATGGGATTTGGATTGGTAGAGCCTGCTCGTCCAATTTCCACATGAATCCGATCGCTTCATAACGGTCTTGAAGTTTCTTTCCCAGATCCGTGAATGGTGCCGCCGAATCGACGAAAGCCTTGGCAGACTTCAGCTTGGCATCGCGTTCCAACCCCGAGACAGTATCCCGATATTTCTCGATATTCTTATCTTCGGGATCTGCCCAGTCGGCATTGGCATATCTAATTCTGGCAGCTTGCAGTGGCTCCGCGAATTCCTGGAACAGCTTCTGTGAATTCCAATCCGAATTGCCTTTCACCGCCATCTCGTTGATCCGGCTCACGATCTCCAGTTTTAGAATTGGGTCCACATCTGAGGCACTCGGGCTGCGTTCTTCAAGCGTCGTTTCAACAAGCCGCCGACAGATATCG
>CBIHQO010000658.1:0-4374 GCA_966211735.1 uncultured Schlesneria sp. | reverse complement strand
GAAGCGGTCGAATCCCGCGGAACTGACGGCCATTCAGAATAAAATGACCAAGGTGGGGAAAGAGATGGCGGCCGAGTTGAAGGACAAAGCCAGCCCCTACGAGCCTGCCAAGCAATGCCTGCTATGGGCGTCTCGCGATGAAATCCCGCGCATGGTGGCCGCTGGTTTTGCCACGGAGTCGATTCACGAAAATAACTTCGCTGCGAAACTCAATGAAGCCGCCATCGAACTGGGATTGAAGCCACGACCTCCAGTCGATCTTGCGGCACTCGCGGCCCGAGCGAATGAAGACTGATCCAAGGGATCAGCGATGAGGGGAAAGTGACGAGGCTGAGGGGAGGCGATAAACCCTCGCCATGGGTATGTAGGCCACGAATCGACGCGACCTGATTTACCGGCTCGTAATCTCCGCCATCCCGGCGACTTCGCGTGAAATCAGTCTTCCTTGCTGATTTTTGGTGACACAAGTCCCTAGTGAGCAAGACGTTACTTGTCACAAGGGACACGTTGACCGAACTCCTCACCGCAGATACACTTCCGGCCCGCGCCAGGAAGGCGCGTTCCGCCTGGCAAGGAAGCGCGCATGAGTGCGGTCCCCGAATCATCGATTGTCTCTGCCTCACGCGTCGCGCAACTGCGTGAAGCGCGCGAGATCATTTCACATGAAGGCCAGGCGCTGCTCGCGTTGGCTCGGCGTTTGGATACGCGGTTCTGTGATGCTGTTGAGATGCTGGCGAGTTGCCGAGGCAACACGCTGGTGACCGGCATCGGCAAGGCGGGGTTGATCGGACGAAAGATCGCGGCGACGCTGTCTTCGACAGGAACGCGAGCTCATTTCGTGCACCCCACCGAGGCGCTGCATGGCGACCTGGGATGTATCGGTCCAGACGATATCTGGCTGATGCTGTCCAACAGTGGAGAGACAGAAGAGATCTGCCGGTTGCTTCCTTTGATTGCTGATCAGCGGCTGGCTGTGATCGCCATTACGGCCAGCGATGCCAGTACGCTCGGTGCGGCCGCAGATGTCACGATCCAACTGGGGCGGATGGTGGAGGCCGGACTGCATGGACTGGCTCCGACGACCAGCACCGCCGCGATGCTGGCGGTGGGCGATGCCTTGGCACTCGTGATCAGTCAGGTGCGAAATTTCACGCCGCAACAGTTCGCCGTGTTCCATCCGGGCGGCAGTCTGGGACGACGGTTGGCCTCGGTCAAAGATATCATGCGGGCGGGGGATCAGGTTCGCATTGCCAGTGAATCTGCCACGATTCGCGAAGTGTTTGTCACGCTGTCACGACCAGGCCGACGGACGGGTGCCGTCATGCTGGTCGATGCGGACGGACGCCTGTCAGGACTGTTCACGGACAGCGATCTGGCTCGACTGCTGGAGCATCATCGGGATCAGCAGTTCGATCGGCCCATTTCCGAAGTGATGACGAACAAGCCATTGACGATCGGCCCCGATGCCATCCTGGAAGAAGCCTTGCAGTTACTGGGGGCTCGTCACGTCAGTGAACTGCCTGTGGTTGATACTGCGGGGTGCCCCGTGGGGCTGATCGATATCACCGATTTGATCGGACTCGGTTGAAGCCCCGAATTGAAGCGGACCCCGCCCTTGTCGAGCTCACTGTGAGTACCTGACCCTTCCATGCACGCCCGCCTGCTCTTCACGATCGCGACAGTCGCCTGCCTGCTGGGGACGTACGCTGTCTACGCCGTCGTCACCAGGCCGTTCGTGGTGATTCCAGAGATCCCCGAGAAGCCGGTCGACATGGCCGAGCACCTCATGGCGCATCGCCCAGCGGAAAACGTCCGTGTGGCGGAGGCTCACCTGGCTGAATTGAGTTGGGCCTCCGAATCGCAGTACATGATGCGATCGGGGCAAACGTTCATTTACACCCAGAAATTTGAGCATACTCCTGGCGATAACAAAATTCGTTTCATCCCGTTCGCGATGGTCTGGTTACAAAAAGACAAAGAGGGCCGCGAGAGTGCCGTCTCGTTGGTCAGCGATTCCGCACTGGTTCGATTTGCATCGGGCTTCGATGGGTCGAATCCCAACCCCGGTCGTGTCGTAGGGGCCGTCTTAGACGGGGAAGTTCAGATGAAGGGGTCCGACGGACTCGCGATCGAAGGGAAACAATTTGTATTTGACGAATCGGCCCCGTCGCTGATCAGTACAAATCCTGTCAAATTCCAGTATGCATCTCACAAGGGATACGGACGGAACTTGAACGTCAAGTTGATTCCCGCAGAAGGACCGCCGGGGCGCGATCGCCCTCATGTTTATGGGGTTCGCACAATTCGACTAGGGGCCGGTACGAATCCCGTGACCAAGAAATGGGATCCGGTCCAACTGGATGTCCGCATGCCACAGCAGGGTCAGCAAAAGCTGATCAAAGTCCGCTGCAATGGCGACTTGGAGTACGATGTTGCAGCTCATACGGCTCTCTTTTCACAGTCGGTGCGTGCTCACAGCATGACCAGTGCGAGCGGTTACGATGCCCTTGATTGCGACAAGCTGTGGCTGCAGTTCACGAATGCACCCAATGCCGCGGCTGAGGTGACACCTCCCGAAGATGGCACGCCCCTCGAGAAACCTCCGTACCAGAAGCTGGAGACGGACTTGGCTTTCAGCCGTCTGATCGCCGAAGGTCAGACGGTCAAGATCGTGTCGACCGAGCGGAATCTGAGCGCCACGATGAAACGTCTGGTTTACGATGCCGACCAGAGGCGTTTGCAACTGACAGATCCGCGTGCGGTCTACATCACGCAGCGCGGGTCGACACTGGCGGTGCCTGAAGTTGACGTGCGCATGCGCGAAGATAGCTGGCCAGAAGAAGTGTTGTGTCGTGGGGTCGGACAGATGGAAATGATCCGTCCGGAAACGAACGAACTGGCATTCGTGGCGAGCTGGGCCGGGGAGCTTAAGCTGACCAGATCGTCCCCCACCATTAGCGGCCTGGACTTCATTCAGCTTCAGCAACAGGCTTCGTTTCGTCAGCCGCGCCAGCATACCGGCTTGTTAGCCGAGGTCATCCAACTCTGGCTGGCTACTCCGATCGACAATCCTGCCGACAGCGGCAAGCCTGCTGCGGCCCCTGATGAGAAGTCACCCGATCCGCAGCCGAAGCGCCTGTTCGCCGAACGCAATGTCGCGCTGGTTAGTCCGCAACTGATCGCCAAGGCCGGCGAACTGGATGTCCGATTTGAGTCGGATACCGCGTCGCAGGAGACGAGTGGCGTTTCGCGGGAATCCCTGCAACTGGTGGCCCTTGAAGTCCCGGTCTCTCAGTCCGTGGCGCGAGAACCTCTTAGACCCCAACCCAAGCCAAAGGTCGTGCTGCGAGATCGCGGTCTGCAACCCGTTAATCATTCAGCGGTTAATCGCACGGGCGATTCCCTGGGGCCGCCAATTGATATTCCGCTGACGACCGGTGGTGCCGCGACAAACAAATCTCGGCCGGCCAACCCGTTGGCACGGTCACAAGAACCACTCGAAGTTGTCGCCGATCGCATCGCCGTGCAGATGCGGCGAATCGAAGGGAAGACCGAGCCTGAACTGGTCGAAGTCGAGACTCAAGGGCGCGTCAAGATCGTGCAGCGGCGACCAAATGGAGAGGCTCCTTTGACGGCGGAAGGGGATCGACTGCGTCTGCAAAATCGCGGCTTGCAGCGGGAAATCGTGCATCTGTTCGGTCAGCCTGCCCACCTGCGGGATCGCGGTCTGCACGTCGAAGGTCGCGAAGTTCATCTGGATCGCGCTGCCAATCGTGTCTGGGTGAAGGGGAACGGATTGCTGCAATTGCCCGTTCCGCCAGGGACGCAACTCGAATCGATTGGCCAGACCGCCAACGATCCCGACTTGGATGTGTGGTGGGAAGAGTCGATGGAATTTGACGGCCGGACCGCCAAGTTTATCGGCAAGGTCCGCGCGGAACTCGGGCTGAGCCGGATGCGATGCGAACAGATGGAGGTCGGCCTGTCGTCGCGCCTGTCGTTCACGGAAACGCAACGCGAGCAGCAACCCGAACTGAGCACCGTCCACTGCCGGGAGGATGTGACTTTTGAGAGTTCGGCCTATGAGGGAACGAAACTGGTCCAAGTTCAACGCGGAAAGGTGGCCGAGTTTACGATCGAGCACCTGAAAGGAACATCGTCTGCGCAGGGGCCGGGGTGGATCCAGGTGTTGCAACGAGGCAAAGGGGAGGCACCTGCTCAACGAGACGTGATGCAGGCGAATCGACCGATCAGTACTGTCAGTTCCGAGTGGACATTCACTCGTATTGATTTCAAGGGGCGCATGATCGGCAAGATTCGTGAACAAAGCTCGACGTTCTACGACTCGGTCCTGATTGTGCATGGCCCTGTCGA
>CBIHQO010000657.1:0-4376 GCA_966211735.1 uncultured Schlesneria sp. | reverse complement strand
TTTATGCTCCGCACGGCGGTGCTCATCTTTCGCTTCGACCAGGACTCCGGTCGAAACCGTCGCTGAAATCAGGTACGCAATCGTCGACCAGCGAATATTAGACATGCTACACCCTGCCCTGCTTGAGCGTTTGGTCAGACTGGCTACCAGTCGATGGGAGCCCGCAGATAGTTTACGATTCCGTAATGTCAGGACAACAGGCCACTCGGTCAAATGCACAAGGCCTTGGAATTTTGCCTAACTTGTCATCAACCAGAGTGATCTATGGCATGTTGCATTCCAATTCGTAAGGAAACGAATATCCAGTTAGAAAACATCGGTTTTTGCGGCTCCGGAAGGCCAGCCGTGCCACCAATCGCTTCACGTAATCTGGTTTCAATAGATCAAAATCACATCGCTGCGCAATCATTGTGATTTCCAATGATTCACAATGAGGGCGCTTTCCTTAAATCTCGCGAACCAATTGTCATCCGTTCTGCTGCTCGAACTACTCAACACTTCTGCTACAATTCGGCCTTAATCTGATCGCAACCCGTCGTTTCCGAAGCTCTCGCGCGAGAGCGTGGACTGTCGTTCAATGACTCGTCGTATTGTCTTGGCTATGAGTGGTGGCGTTGATAGCTCCGCTGCCGCGGTGCTGTTGAAACGTCAGGGATTTGAAGTGATCGGCCTGTTCATGCGGTCCGGTGCAACCGAAGAGCCGCAAGTCTGTCGGCTGCCATCTGGCACTGACGGGGTGCCTGCCGCCATTCAGCTGCCGATTCTGGGAACCAAGTCGAACAAGCAAGGCTGCTGCTCAGCCTCAGATGCCGCCGACGCGCGACGCGTGGCCGATGTGCTCGACATTCCGTTTCACGCTCTCAATTTCGCCGACGCCTTCGGGCGGATCAAGGATTACTTTGCTGACGAATATCTCGCCGGGCGGACACCGAATCCGTGCGTGATGTGCAACAACTGGCTGAAGTTCGGCAAGCTGTGGGACTTTGCCGTCAGTGTGGGGGCCGATGGAATCGCGACCGGCCACTATGCCCAGATTAACGAGATCGACGGTCAGCCCGCACTGGTGCGAGGGTTCGATCGGACTAAGGATCAGTCCTACGTGCTGGCCGGAATCAATCGCGACATCCTCGGTCGGATCCTGTTTCCGGTGGGAACGTACACCAAGCCCGCAATTCGTGAATTGGCCGCCGAGGCGGGGCTGCGCGTCGCCACCAAACCCGACAGCCAGGAAATCTGCTTCATCCCCGACAATAACTATGTCGGATTCCTCGAACGCCATCGTGGCAA
Organism: uncultured Schlesneria sp.; assembly: GCA_966211735.1. Lineage (GTDB taxonomy): Bacteria > Planctomycetota > Planctomycetia > Planctomycetales > Planctomycetaceae > Schlesneria. The sequence continues at coordinate 3,089 of CBIHQO010000657.1, read as the reverse complement.
ACCGGACACGGGCGGAAATTTCGTCGATACGGCAGGAAAAGTACTGGGCCAACACTCAGGCTATGAACAATTCACGATCGGTCAGCGGCGCGGTTTGGGGATTACTTTTGGTGAGCCGCGGTTCGTGATCCGGATCGAACCCGATACACGACGTGTCGTGTTGGGAACTTATCAGGATTTGGCTCGTAGGGAACTGACTGCGGATGGCCTCAGTTGGCTTGTGGATGATCTGCCATCCAGTTTCCGCTGCCATGCCCAGATTCGTTATCAGCACGCTGCAGCGCTGGCAACAGTTGACCTGATCGAACGAGACCATGTTCGGGTGTTGTTCGACGAGCCTCAGTTCGGCGTTGCCCCGGGACAGGCATTGGTCCTGTACGATGGTGATCGTGTGCTAGCTGGCGGCTGGATCCAGCAGGAAGAACTCGCGGCAGCACGCTCATGAGTGCGTCGATCCATTGAGAATAAATTCTCAACATGGCAATCTTCGCACGCCAGAATTCGTCGCCGACTGATCCCCTCGTGGTACCTTCGGAGTTGCAGTCCGTTGCCAGTAGCAGTTCGTGAGAATCTTGAGACTGCATCGAGATCGACTCATCATCGAGTCAATTGGGGCGTAATCGCGTTGTCAGTTGCGCTGGTGATGGCCGCCGCTGCCGTGCGGTTGGTCGCCAGTTGGGACAACTTCTGGCTGGATGAGATCTGGTCCTGGAGGTTCGCGATTTCGGCGAAGTCTTACTGGCAGATCGCCACAGGCATTCCGCACGATAACAATCAGATCTTGAATACATGGGCTATCTATTCCTTTCCGCCCAATGCCCATTGGACACTGTATCGCATCCCGGCGGTGCTGGCTGGCACTGGTGCGGTGATTCTGGCCGGGCTGAGCGGGTGGAAGCGATCTGCGTGTGAGGGCATCACGGCACTAGTGCTGACAGGGACTTCCTTTGTCTTCATCCAGTACTCGTCCGAAGCACGCGGATACGCCTATTTGTTGCTGTTCGTGTTTCTGTCGGTGTGGCTGATGCAACGCATCGATCGAACATCGAATCGCCGAGACGAGCTCCTATTCGGTATCAGCGTCAGCTTCGGATTTCTCGCCCACTTTCTGTTTGTCGCCGCTTATGGCGGTTTGATTGCCTGGTCGCTGATCAGTGTGATTCGGAGGCATCGACGTTGGACCTCGCGAATAGTTTCCCTGATCTGGATGCACGGCCTGCCGTTTCTCACGCTGGCTGGACTCGCGATCTGTTACGGTGGTATGCCCATGGCTGGCGGCGGGGACCATCAGCGAGTGCTCGAGATTGTCACTCAAGTCGGGTCATTGATCGTCGGAGGACCGAACCATGGTGCCGCTGCCGTTCTGTGCTGTTGTATCACTGCCTTTGCTAGCGTCATCGCGCTGGTGCAATTGACCAAGCAGGCCGATGGAGTCGTCTACTTTGTCGTGGGCTCGACGATCACGCTCGCCTTGATGATCATCGTCGCAGCAACAGACCTTGTCTATCCCCGTCATTTTCTAGTGCCGATGGCCTGCGTCTTGATCGTGCTGAGCCATCTGCTGGCAACGTTTTGGAATGCAGGCCACATGGGAAAAGTTGCCTATCTCGTTGCGGTGGCTTTATTCCTCATGGGGAACGCCGTTCACACCTGGTCGCTATTAATATATGGACGTGGGTCATACGAAGAGGCCGTAGCGTTTTTACAAGCCGAATCGGGCGACACCATCACGTTAGGCAGCGATCATGACTTCCGAAACGGCATGGTATTAGATTACTACTTCCGCCGATTACCCAACCCCAAGCCGTTGGCTTACTACCCGAGCAATCAATGGCCGCCGGGGGGGCCAGAGTGGTTAATCATGCATTCCTTCGAACAACCCGCGGCTCCCCAGTCAGTCATTCAGGCTGCCGAACACCGATATCAATTGGTGAAAGTCTTTCCCTACTACGGCCTGTCGGGTTGGAATTGGATTCTATACAGACGTGCCCCAGCGACGGCATCTTGATTGGCTGACCTGACGAATGCGCGAGCAAAATTAAGACACACCCCATTGATCGGCCGCCATCGATATGTTATTAGCTTGATGCGTGCTCACACATCTCTCTGTTCGTTCATCGATAGGAGACCGGCATGTCATCTCGCACCAGGACCAGTCGACGCGGATTCACGCTGATTGAACTGCTCGTTGTCATCGCGATCATCGCGGTTCTGATTGCTCTCTTATTACCCGCGGTGCAACAGGCGCGCGAAGCTGCGCGACGGACTCAATGTAAGAACAACCTGAAACAACTCGGCCTGGCGCTGCACAATTACCACGATACTCACAACGTCTTTCCCTATGCTCAAACGCCCTGTTGTGCCGGAGGCCATACTTGGGTGGAAATGATCCTGCCGTACATCGACAACAGTCCCATGTACAATCAGATCAATTTCAACGTCGACATCACCAACGGGACTTCCACGACTGGCAACCGAGGCTTGATCGACTCCAAACCGTTCGGATTTCTGGCCTGCCCGAGCAATCCTTACGCGGATAAGCTGCAGACGAAACTTGCTGAAAACTTCTGGCTGGTCAATTTCCCCACGCAGGGTTTGGGTTATGTCCCCTGCGCCGGCTCAATACTGCCAGACAGCCGCACCCCCGATTGTCCGAGCGGTCTGACGTACTGCATCTCCGAGGCAGCAATCACGTGGGACGCTCCGCAGTCTAAAGGAGGCGGGCCCGGCATGTTTAATCGTGGGCCGTCAGTTTCCCGCATTCGAGATGTTGTTGATGGAACATCAAACGTCTACTTACTCGGCGAACGAAAAGCAGAGGAATGTCGCTTCGGCGGAGCCTTCAATGCGAATTTTTCGATCGCGTACATCGGCCAGAAACCGAACAGTCCCACTCGCAGTACAGACACTTTCGATTGGCCTCGCAACTGTGGCTACGCCAGCCATCACGTTGGTGGTTTGCACATGCTGATGGCCGATGGCAGCACGCAGTTTGTCAGCACTAATATCGACTTCCGCCTGTGGAGTCTCATGGGTGACAAGTCGGACGGCAATGTCGCTTCTCTCCAGTAGACCCGTGATAGCGAATC
>CBIHQO010000656.1:0-4391 GCA_966211735.1 uncultured Schlesneria sp. | reverse complement strand
TCGGTCCACAGGGCCAGCTGAGCCAGCGTCTGGTTGGTGAAGCTGTTGGACATCACGAACGAGGGATGGCCTGTTGCGCAACCCAAGTTCACCAAGCGGCCTTGAGCCAGCAGCAGCACGCTACGGCCAGTGTCCGCGAAGGTGTACTTGTCGACGGGACCGCCATTGCCAGAAGGCTTGATGTTGATCTTCTTGGCTTTGCCAGCACTGACTTGGGCTTCCATCCAGGCGACATCGATTTCAATATCGAAGTGACCGATGTTGCAGATGATGGCGTCGTTCTTCATCTTGGCGATGTGTTCGCCACGGATGATGTCACAGCAACCGGTCGTCGTGACGAAGATATTGCCTTCGGAAGCGGCATCTTCCATCGTCGTGACTTCGAAACCTTCCATCGCCGCCTGCAGGGCGCAGATCGGATCGATTTCGGTGACGATGACGCGAGCACCATAGCGCTGCATCGAGATCGCGCAGCCTTTGCCCACGTCGCCATAACCAGCCACAACGACAACTTTACCAGCGATCATCACGTCGGTGGCTCGTTTGATACCGTCGGCCAGCGATTCACGGCAGCCGTACAGGTTGTCAAACTTGCTCTTCGTCACCGAATCGTTGACGTTGATCGAAGGAATCTTCAACTCGCCACGTTCATGCATTTGAACCAGGCGATGAACGCCTGTGGTGGTTTCTTCGCTGATCCCTTTAATTCCTGGCAGCAGTTCGGGGAACTTGTCGTGGACCATGGCAGTTAAATCGCCACCGTCGTCCAGGATCATGTTCAGCGGCTTGCCGTCCGGGAAGAACAGAGTCTGTTCGATACACCAATCGAACTCTTCGTTGGTCATTCCCTTCCACGCGTAGACAGGGACTCCCGTTGCGGCAATAGCGGCAGCGGCCTGATCCTGCGTCGAGAAAATGTTGCAGCTGCTCCACGTGACTTCTGCCCCCAGGGCGGTCAGCGTTTCGATCAGAACAGCGGTCTGAATCGTCATGTGCAGACAGCCGGCAATACGAGCCCCTGCCAGCGGCTTGGTGGCCCCATATTTCTTGCGCAGCGACATCAAGCCGGGCATTTCGTTTTCGGCGATCTCGATCTCTTTACGGCCCCATTCGGCCAGAGACATGTCCTTGACTTTGTAAGCCGGTTTTTTGTCGTTCGCTGGAGCGGGTGCCTTGGGCGATGTCGCCGTTGCCATATTCAATGATCCTCCTGAAACCTAAGCGGAACGATTCACAATTCGTTCCAATGGACGTTGAATGGCGGAGTGCACATCCTGAACCCGCGCCATAAGAAGTTGCGAGATTGTAGCGAGAGCGTCCAGCGGTGTCGCCATCACACGAAGGATCTTCGTCCCCAAGTCGGCGTTAATGACGGGTGGTCATTGCGGTCTCGACGAGATCTGTCGCGGTGGGCTACTGAACATCACGGGCTGGCATTGTGGCAGATTCGCAAGCGATCCTTTATTCTCTCGCCTCACAACCAATGCTGTTGCAAGGACTTGTTGGATGCGTATTCGAGATTTTTACGCCGGAAAGCGTTTCGGCCTGTCAATTGAAATCTTTCCTCCGAAGACCCCGGAAGGGGATGAGTCTCTCCGTCAGACGCTACGCGAACTGGCTCCGTTTAGGCCTGCTTTCGTCTCCTGTACCTATGGGGCCGGCGGGTCGACCAGTAAACGGACGGTGGAATGGTGTCAGGAGATCCAATCCGGCACGGGCCTGCCGGCGACCGCACACTTCACCTGTGTTGGCAGCACGCGTGCAGAACTTATTGACTGGCTGCAGTTTGCATCAAATGCAGGCATCCGGAACATCATGGCGCTGCGCGGTGATGCCCCGGCGGGACAAGCCGAGTTTAAACCGGTCGACGGTGGCTTAAAGTATGCCAATGAATTGGTCGCGCTGATCCGGGAGCACTTCCCCGAGATGGGCATTGGAGTGGCTGGGTATCCAGAAAAGCATCCGGCTGCCCCCAGCTTTGAACTTGATTTCCAGAACCTCATTCGCAAAGTGAAGACCGGTGCGGATGCGGTCTACACGCAATTGTTCTTCAACAACGCGAACTTTTTCCGCTTCCGAGATCTCCTTGCCAGAGAACGATTGGCTGTTCCCGTGATCCCGGGAATCATGCCCATCACTGAGTTTGCCCGGATTCAGCGGATCACCGCGATGTGCGGAGCTGCGATTCCGACATCTCTGGCGGCGCGTCTGGAAGCGGTGAAGGACGACAAGAATGCTCAATATGAAATTGGCGTTGAGTATGCGACGGCCCAGTGCCGCGAACTGATCGACGAAGGCGTTCCAGGCCTGCATCTGTATTGCCTGAACAAGAGCCACGCCTGCACTCGAATCATCGAAGCTCTCGGCCTGGGCGCGAGCAGTTAGTGACCTGATCCTGCTGGCAATCTGACAAGCTGGAAGCTAACTCAAGGCGCATGATCGCAGCCAAGGTCTGGTCGGTCTTGCCCTTTCGGGTATTCCGATAATACTGGTGGCAGCTCCTTTCGTTCATTACCTTAACTGCTGACTACACTCGCTATGCCAACTCGCCCTGACGGCTACTTCGAACAACTCCTCTCCGAACGCATCCTGGTCCTGGATGGTGCGATGGGGACGATGATTCACCGCTACGAGCCGACCGAGGCTGACTATCGCGGTGATCGGTTTCTGTCGCATTCGATCGATCTGAAGAACGCCAGTGATGTGCTGGTTTTGACGCAGCCGAAGATGATTGCCGAAATTCACCGTCAGTATCTGGCGGCTGGCGCGGACATCATCGAAACCAACTCATTCGGTGCGCAGCCGATCACATTGGAAGAATTCGGCCTGGCCCACCTGACTCGCGAAATGAACTTTGAAGCCGCCAAGCTGGCTCGAGGCGTCTGCGATGAGTTTTTGACGATCACTCCCAACAAGCCACGCTTCGTCGCAGGGAGTATCGGCCCCACGAAAAAGATGCTGTCGTTTAATGCTGACAAACCGGGATACCGCCCCGTCACATTCGATGAGATGGTGGCATCGTATGCCGAGCAGATTCGCGGGTTGATCGAAGGCGGCATCGATCTACTGCTGCCGGAAACCTCATTCGACACGCTCAACATGAAGGCGTGCCTGTTCGCCATCGAAGATGTCTTCGCCGAATTTGGCGTTAGGTTGCCGGTCATGGTGTCCGGTACGATCTTTACGGGCGGTCGTACCCTGACAGCTCAATCGGTCGAAGCATTCTGGACATCAGTATCCCATGCCCCAATGCTGACGATCGGCCTGAACTGCGCGCTCGGTCCGAAGCAGATGAGGCCGTATATGGAAGCACTGGCCAATCTCGCCCCGAAATATATCAGTTGCTATCCCAACGCCGGTATGCCCGATGGATTTGGCGGGTTCGACTCGAATCCGGCCGAAGTTTCTGCGAATTTGCGAGACTTCGCACTAAATGGCTGGGTCAACATCGTCGGTGGGTGCTGCGGCACCAACCCTGACTTCATCAAGTCCATCGCGGAAGCGGTCGATGGGGTCGCGCCACGTCGAATCCCTGATATTCCTCGCGTGACAGCCTACTGCGGCAAGGAACGCTTCGAACTGACATCCAATTCGAACTTCATGATGATCGGTGAGCGAACCAACGTTACCGGTTCGCGCAAGTTTGCGAGGCTGATCAAGGACGAGAAATACGACGAAGCCATAGCGATCGCCGGCCAACAGGTCGAAGGTGGCGCAAACATGGTCGACGTCAACATGGATGAAGGGTTGCTCGACAGTCAGAAAGAGATGACGCAGTTCGTCAATCTGATCTCCGACGATCCGGACGTCAACAAAGTCCCGGTGATGGTCGACAGTTCGAAGTTCGATGTCATTGAGGCCGGGCTAAAGTGCCTCGACGGCAAAGGGGTCGTCAATTCGATCAGCTTGAAGGAGGGGGAAGCGAAGTTCCTGGAACAAGCTCGTCGGATTCGGCGCTATGGTGCCGCAATGGTCGTGATGGCCTTCGACGAAGTCGGCCAAGCGACATCGTGTTCTGAGAAGGTGCGGATCTGCAAGCGCGCGTACGACTTGCTGACACAGCAGGCCGGCGTACCTCCTGAAGATATCATCTTCGATGCCAACATCCTGACCGTGGGAACCGGGATGGAGGAGCATGCCAATTACGCCGTCGAATTCATCGAGGCGATTCGGCAGATTAAGGAACAGTGCCCCTACGCACGAACTTCTGGCGGGGTCAGCAACGTTTCATTCTCATTCCGCGGCAACGATGTCGTGCGCGAAGCGATGAACGCGGCGTTCCTGTATCACGCCATCAAGGCCGGTTTAGACATGGGGATCGTGAACGCAGGTCAACTGGCCGTTTACGACGATGTCGACAAGGAACTGTTGGGGTATATCGAAGACGTTCT
>CBIHQO010000655.1:0-4392 GCA_966211735.1 uncultured Schlesneria sp. | reverse complement strand
ATACAGAATACCGAACCCGCTTCAGGGTTCGCAAACGACCTTTTCACCAGGCGCTTGTCATTTCAAATTTCAATCCTCTTCCGCTAGCCAAGGTTTCCCTCAATTCACGGACCGACTTTGACGATTCTAACGAATGGACCGGGTGCAACGACGGTGCACTCCGATTCAATTCACCCAATGTAACATTAAGTCGACTGCAATTTGCTTGCATGCCCCAGATTAACAAATTGATTTGGCTGCACCCGCTATGAATTGTCGAATGCGGTTAGATCGACGTTTACCGAGGATTAAGCTGGTATGTCGAAAATAAAGATGGCATCCAATGTTAGGCTGATTGATCGCATGATCAATGGGATCGTCACCTCGGCGTGGCTTTGGGGCACCGCGGTGACATTTGCATTCTATGCTGCGTTGCCGTTCCTGCCCATCGACCAGCAGTTAATGGGCCGTTACTTCACGGCGCACTGGCTCGAATACGCCGCCACCGGCCTGTTCGTCGTCGGAATGACGACACTACTGATGAAGGGGGCTCGGCTTCCGTTTGAGCGAAGCGCTCTCGACAGCGACTTGCTCGATGGATTGAAATTAGACACTCAACTGGATGCGGTCGGTGCCGCGAAGGGAATTGGCACCCACTTAGACTTGGTCGCACGACGCGCCGAAGAATCTCTGTTGGTCCGCCGAGTCCGTGATGTCGTCGAATACGTCGTCGGTCGCCGTACTGCTGACGGCTTGGAAGGGCACCTCCACCATTTGTCTCGCCTGGCGTCGGGTCGCCTGCATGACGGTTATGCGATGGTCCGGACTATCACTTGGGCTGTCCCCATTCTGGGGTTCCTGGGGACGGTGTTCGGGATCACGACGGCGATCACCAATATCACCCCTGAAACATCGCTTTCCGAATTGACCGCTGGTCTGGCCGTGGCCTTCGATCCCTTAGCCCTGTCGCTGGGACTATCGATGATTCTGGTGTTTGGCACCTTCGCCATCGAGCGTGCCGAACGGCAGATCCTAAACGATGTGGAAGATGTTGGCACGAAGACCTTGATTGGGATCTTCGCGTCGGCGCAGGCTCCGATGAGCGCGCTGGTCGCTGCCGAAGAGGAAGCCGCTGCGCACTTGTTGCAGCGAACCGAGGGCATGATCAACTGGCAAATGGAATTATGGCAGTCGTCATTGGAGTCACTACGAGATCGCTGGACGTCGACGCTATCCCGCCAACAGGAACTGCTGGAGACCGCCCTCCAGTCGGGACTGACTGGGTCGCTCTCGAATCACTCCGAACAACTGGCGGCCACCCGCACCGAGTTCGTGAAAGTCCTCGAGCAATCGTCGCTGGCAATCGCGAAACAAGTTGCTGAATCGCAGGCTGCGCTGATCGCTCAACAAGATCGCAGCGCAACGCTGATTTCGGAAACATGGCAGGCGTTCCATTCAGATCTGACTGCGGCTCGCGATGGCCAAACTCTCTCGATGGCACGGCTGACCGATTCACTGACCGGCGCTGCGCTCGGCTGGAGCGACCGTCTGGAAGACGCCACTCGTGGAATGGCCGACCAACTGCAGGAACTGCGTCAGCAGGGGACGACACTGCTGAAATTGACCGAGCAGGAGTCGGAACTGGTTCGGCTTGAGAAGCGCCTCACTCAAAACCTGGATTCCGTTCGTGTGGTCAACACGTTGGAAGCAACCCTGCTCAGTTTGAACGCGGCTGTCAGTCTGATGACCGCCCGAGTGAAAGGCAAAGCGGCGTGACACCCTGGTCGATCGCATCCGTGTTTGATCCGACGATCGCTGACGCAAGTTTTTCTCGCGTTCCTTCGAGTGGTTGATTTTCATGAGTTCACGTCCCAAAAGTTCGCAGGCCATCGCACTGTTCCCATTTCTGGCAGTGTTGGTCTGTACGATGGGTGCGCTGATTTTCCTGTTGTTGATCATTACCCGACTTAGTGCCGATCAGCCGGTGGCAGAAGTCGATCCCGCGTCTCAAACTCCTCAGTTAGACATCGCGAACACGGTGGCGATAGCGCCCGTCTATTTGCCACCCCCGGTCGACACCGAACCCGAAGAACCAGAAGAACCAGAACAGCCCGCTGAACCCACGATCGACGTCCGCGCCGTGGCTATCGCGCAACGTCAACGCGAACAGGAATCGTTAAATGCTCAGTGGCAGGCAAAGGTGGAGCACCTCAGTGCGGCTCACGAAGAGCGATTACGGCTGCTTTCCCAGCGGCAGCAACTGAACAAGGTGGCGTCTCAACGCGCGGTCGCGATGCAGACGGAATTGAAGACCTTGGAAGTCAAACTCGGCAGAATGACCGGCGAACTGTCCGCGTCGTCGACCGAAGACGGAACGGCAAAGGAACGGATCGAACTGGAAACGCAGATCAAAGCGCTCAAACGTCGGATGCGTGCGGCGCAACAGTCTTCTGGTGAGGATAAGTTCGAGGTCATCCCGTTTGATATTATCACGGGAACGTCTCGTCGCCCTATTTTGATCGAATGTACAGCCAAAGGCCTACGATTCATTCCTGAAGATATCACTGTCACTCCCGAAGATCTGGCGGGTTTCACCCCCAATGTGAACCCGCTCCTGGTCGGGGCGGGTGCCTTGGTGAATTACTGGACCGCCTGGAATATTCGGCAACCAAATCCCGCCCGCGAACCTGAACCCTATGTGTTGCTGCTGGTCAGACCGAGCGGAACGATCGCCTATTACGTCGCAATAAAAATGTTGTCCGACCTGAGACAACCGCATGGATACGAGCTCATTGAAGAGGATACTGTCCTGCAAATGCCTCCGGTTGATGCCGGTGCGAAAGCCGCCTGCGAGGCTGCGATCAGTCGATTGCTGGCCGAGCGCAACCAGGCCATGCGACAAGCGGGGGCGGGTGGTTTTGGTGTGGGACGGGGCCGATACGGAGGTGGCAGCGGAGGCGGATCCGGCAGCGGCAGCGGCAGCGGTGGACCAGGTGGAGGTGGACTAGTCGGAGGCGGACCATCCACGGGTGGTGTGCCTCGTGGCGGACGGATCGGCGGCGGGCAACCTGGTGGTGGCGCAGTGCCCGCGAGAGGCACTGGTGCTCGGCCTGACGGAGCCATCGAATCAAGTGAGGAGGGCGAAGATCCCGGTGAACCCAGCGAATTCGCATTGTCAGATATCATCGATAAGCAGGAGTCCGGAAGCCGCGTCTGGGAGCGAGTCGAAAACTTCGAAGGCTCCAAACGTGGTTCAAACGGCGGTGGCAGCAGAACAGCATCGGCTCAAGGAGCAGGCGGCGCACCAGGAGCAGGTGTGCGAGGCGGAACTGGTAGTGGCTCATCGAGACAAATGGTGACCGCAAGTAGCGGTGGGGGACGGCAGGGAGGTGCTTCCAAACCCGGAAGCGTGCCGAGATCACCTGGATCCAGCGATCCGTCGGGCATCGAGCAACTGGAAGATGACGGAGAAGAGGAAGGGTCTGAGGACGGCGAACCGGGCGGCACAAAATTGCGTCCCGATATTGGCCTCGGCAGTTCGGGGAAAAGATCGATCCCTGTCGAAGATCGCCGTTCGAAGAATCACAGGCAATCTGATCGCAATGCACCGACAGATCCAGAACAACTGGCCAGTCGTCATTGGGGGATCTCAGAACCCGGGGCCGCGATTGGTCTGGAGCGAGAAATCCGCATTGATGTCGAGCCGAATCGTTATGTCATCGGCAAAAAGCATGGAGTCCCGCTCGTTGATACCGACGGGCGAGAAGACACCTTTGTGAAGGTCGTGTCTGTTATCGATTTGCAGGCCCGCGAATGGGGTAAGCCACCTCAGGGATTTTTCTGGAAACCAAGCGTGCGCTTCGTGATCGCGGATGGCGGAGATGCGAACTACGAACGAATCCAGTCATTTTTCGAACGTGCCGGCCTCTCGACCAGCCGCGAATATCCTCACGACCATCCACCGGAAAAGACCGAGACGGCGAAGGCTCCGGCCGCTCCCCCGACCACCACGCACACTCCTGCTCCGGCGGCACCGAAAACGGTCCGTCGGCTATTTAGAGGAATACTGCGATGAGTCGTCGCCGTGAGTCCGAACTCGCTTTCGGTTCAGATTCGTTTCTGGACGTCATCGCGAATATCGTCGGGATCCTGATCATTCTGATCGTGGTGGCCGGTATTCGAGTCAAACAAGGACCGTCGAAGCCAAGGGCGAGCACGGCGTCGGGACTTGGCATTCCCGCCGAACTCGCCCCACCAACTCCGGCGGGACCGGTTGACCCGGCCCCCATGAGCGCGGAGCCGATTCCTTCGGAGGCGACAGTTCCTGAACCTATGATGGCCCAGGCAGCGCCCGAAGTGGACGTCGCTGACGAACCGCTGCTGCACGCGCGAGAGGTGCTCGAGCTGGCCGAT
>CBIHQO010000654.1:0-4392 GCA_966211735.1 uncultured Schlesneria sp. | reverse complement strand
ATCGCTTCCAGCCAGAGACCGTATTGGACTTGATCAAGTCGTCACGACCGAGCGGATTCCCTGCCGTTCCGGCGATGCTGCATGTGCTGAATCAGCGCTTGCGAGACAACCCCGGCAAGTGGGATGTCCGTTCGTTGATGTGGGTGATCTCGGGCGGGGCTCCACTGATGCCCGAAACCGCCACGGAGTTCGCGGAATTCACCGGAGCACAGGTGGTCGAGGGCTTTGGACTATCGGAATGCAGTCCCGTCACTCATGCCGGACCACTCGATGGCAACGCCCGGATCGGCACAATTGGCCTGCCGCTGCCAGATACGGAAGCGCGGATCGTCGATGCCGAAGCGGGAACTCGAATCCTTGGTCCGGGCGAAGTCGGCGAACTGATCGTGCGGGGCCCTCAGGTGATGCTTGGCTATTGGAACAACGCGGAAGCCACTGCGCAGGTGGTGCGAGACGGGTGGCTATTTACCGGAGACCTGGCCACCTGTGATCAAGATGGATTCTTCAAGATCGTCGATCGCAAAAAGGATTTAATTATTACCAGCGGATTCAACGTCTATCCTAACGACGTTGAATACGTCCTGAAGCAATATGCAGATGTCAAAGACGCGGCCGTGGTCGGCGTACCCGATCGTCAACGAGGCGAGATCGTTAAAGCCATCGTCGCGGTGAAGAGCAAGTCTCACTTCAATCAGCATCGCTTTGAAGCCTACATGAAGGAGAACCTGGCGCATCATAAGGTGCCGAGGATTCTGGAGATCATCGAAGGGGAATTGCCACGCAACTTCCTTGGGAAAGTGTTGCGTCGCAAACTGCGGGACGAGCCCGGCTCGACTGAAAATGTCACTGAAGCTGTCACAGAGGCGGAAGTACCGGCAAAGGCAGATTGATCGGTCAAAGAGTCACCGCATTGGCATGGTCCTTGCTCATCAGGTAGGGGCCTGGCCAATGGAAGTCAGAATCACAATTGGAATTTGGACAAGCCACTGAATGAGATCTACATCACAAATCAAAATCGCGTGGTCAGAGCAGGGCGAACAGAGACGGGTTTAACACAACCCGTCTGATCTCGCTGTGACCTACGCGTAGAAATGCGGAAGGTCGATCATGAAACGCACGCGGGAAACATTACCCGAACCGCTGGCCGTCATCGGCGGCATGCGCACCCCCTTCGCGAAAGCGTTCGGGCCACTGTCGTCGGTTGCCGCCGATGAACTAGGGCGAGTCGCTGTCACGGCAGCTCTCGACCGAACCGGGTTGAAGCCCGATCAAGTCGACGAAGTGATCTTCGGCAACGTCGCCTCGCCACCAAATACGGCTAACGTGTCGCGCGTCATCGCGCTGCGAGCCGGTGTTCCCCAGGACCGCCCTGCCCATACCGTCCATCGTAATTGCGCATCGGGAATGGAGGCGATCGTCGCGGGTTGGCAGGCCATCTTGGATGGCCGCGCCGAAATTATCGTTGCGGGAGGGACCGAGTCGATGTCGAACGTCCCACTGTTGTGGGATCCGCGAGTCAAAGATCTGCTGCTCGAAATGAGCCGGCAGAAATCAATACTCGGCAAAATGCGCGTCATGACTCGGTTCCGTCCTTCAATGCTTAGCCCGATTCCGGCATTGCAATTGGGGCTGACCGACCCAATCTGCGGGCTGAATATGGGTCAGACGGCCGAGCTGCTCGTCAAGGATTTCGGCATCACGCGAGAAGAACAGGATCAATTCGCCTTGCGCAGCCACCAGCGAGCGATCGCGACTTGGGAACGCTGCTTCTACAAGGGCGAGACCGCACCGATTACATTGGCGAATGGCAAAACCATCGAAAAGGATTCTGGTCCTCGAGCTGGCCAGACGATCGAAGCACTGGCGAAGCTGAAACCTTTATTTGAACCCTCCTCCACGGGCTCGGTCACCGCAGGCAATAGCTGTCCGATCACGGATGGTGCCTGTGCGCTCGTTCTGATGCCGGCGAGCCGAGCCCGTACGTTGGGTCTGACACCGTTGGGTTATATTCGCGACTATGCCGTGAAGGGCTGCGAACCCCAGCGCATGGGGCTTGGTCCCGTACACGCCACGCAAGACTTGATGGCTCGTAACGGACTCTCTCTGTCTGAATTCGATCTGATTGAAATCAACGAAGCGTTCGCAGCGCAGGTGATTGCCTGTCAACGAGCCTTCGCGTCCGACAAATTCGCGGAAGAGCATTTCGGTCGCACCAAGGCTCTGGGCGAAGTTTCTGATGAGAAGCTGAATGTGAACGGCGGCGCGATCGCGCTGGGTCATCCGGTCGGTACCACAGGTGCTCGTCTCGTCCTGACGCTGCTTCGCTCGCTGAAAGAAAAGAATCTCAAACAAGGGCTGGCGACGCTCTGTATCGGCGGCGGACAAGGGATGGCAATGTGGTTGGATACGAGCAACGATTAAACCGACGAACGGGCAACTGTGTCATAAAACGATTGATGTGATGATGAGTGCTTGAGGGAGGGAATCATGGACCTGCACCTGGCTAACTTCGATGTGCATCGCGATTTTCGCGGCGTGATGACGGCAATTTTGAATGTCTCTGACCAATCGATGAACGTCTTCAACGAGAGCGTCCTGCATGATCTCGATGAATTGCTGCGCGCTGTGGAGCATGACCCCTCGGTAAAGGCACTCGTGTTCCGTAGTGGCAAAGAGAGTGGCTTCTTAGCGGGCGCCGATTTGCATGTCATCGCGACATTGAACTCGTCCGATGCGGCGGAACAGATCTGTGCTGCCGGACAGGGATTGATGCAGCGGATCCAGTCGCTGCGCATTCCAACGATTGCGATTATCAACGGAGTCTGTCTGGGCGGGGGACTCGAGTTCGCCCTGGCTTGCCGTTACCGGATCGTGATGGACGATCCCCGGACCAAGCTGGGTCTGCCGGAAGTCGAATTGGGCCTGCTGCCTGGTTGGGGCGGGACTCAGCGTCTCCCTCGGCTGATCGGACTCACCGCCGCGTTGCCGATGCTGCTGACCGGCAAGAAAGTCGGTGCCAAGGAAGCCGTTAAGATTGGCCTCGCCGACGCCATCTGCAAGCGAGAAGAAGTTGATGCGAAGGTGGCCGATCTGCTCGCGATCCATTTGTCAGGAAATCCAGTCGACAACTGCACGGAGGACGCGTCCTTCAAGTTGGGGCCTGCGATTTTCGGGCTGTTCAGCGGGCAGACCGGGCACAAGGACGGCATCCTCGGCTGGCTGAAAGATCGGACTCGCCTGGGCCAATGGGCTGTCAAGAAGTTCACTCAGCGAATGATTGGCAGCAATTCGAAGAACTATCCCGCCTTGCCAGCCATCATGACCGCGGTGTCGGCGGGATTGCACGATCGGGCTGGAAAGGGCTACGCCATTGAACGCGAACAATTCGGCAAGCTGATGATGACCGATGCGCATCGCAGTTTGCTGGGACTGTTCTTCCAACGAGAACGAGCTCGCAAGATGGAGACCTGGGTCCGCGGGTTGGAAGCGAAGCCACGCAAGATCCGCAAAGTCGGCGTCATGGGTGGTGGCGTGATGGGAGCGGGAATCGCGCACTGGGCGAGTATTCAAGGCTTTGAAGTCGTCTTGAAAGAGGTGAACGCGGAACTGCTCGACGCGGGTCTGGGACGAATCCGCGACCTGTTCGACGAATCGATTCGGAAGCACGCGATCAGTCCTGTCGACGCCGCTACGAAAATTGGCGCAATCACGGCGACGACTGACTGGCGAGCTTTCGCCGATGTCGACCTCGTCATTGAAGCGGTCACGGAACGGATGGATATCAAGCAGGCCGTCTTCCGCGATCTGGAGCTGTACTGTCCGAAGCATGCGATTCTGGCCTCGAACACTTCGGCGCTGTCGATTCGCGGAATCGGTGAATCGATTCACGATTCCGGTCGAGTCGTTGGGCTACACTTCTTCAACCCGGTGCATCGCATGCAACTGGTTGAAATCGTTCGAACGGATCAGTCGCGAGATGGGGACATTGCCGCTCTGGTCGAGTTCGTGAAGAAGTTGGGCAAGGTGCCGCTGGTCACAGCAGACAGCCCTGGTTTTGTTGTGAATCGGATTCTATTTCCATACCTCGACGAAGCGGTGCGACTGCACTGCGAGGGAGTGCCGACCGAAGATATTGACAACGCACTGAAGCGATTTGGAATGCCAATGGGCCCGCTCGATTTGCTCGATCAGGTGGGGCTCGATGTCGCGGCGCATGTGGCCGATTCCCTCAACGGCCTGAGTGCTGAACCGAGTCCCACCGGCGAGCGGTTGCACGAAATGGCCGCCGCCGGACACATCGGTCGCAAATCGGGGCAGGGCTTCTATGTCTATTCGCGAGGTGGCAAGAAACGAGGGAAGGCGGTCGCCAATACGGCCAAGCCGAAGCAGATG
>CBIHQO010000653.1:0-4398 GCA_966211735.1 uncultured Schlesneria sp. | reverse complement strand
AGGCGTCTGCGTACCGTTTCCCAGTGGCAACGTCGCATTCAGATAGAGATCCGCGGCCTTGGCACACATCTCACAGAGTTGCTCGATCGAGAACTGCCGCAGGATGTCGCGCGCCTTGCTCGCCTTGCGCATGTCCATCTTAATCAAGCCGCCATTGGCCTGATTCATGCTTGCCAGCGTCTCACCCGTTTCGAAGTGAACAACCGGCTGCTTCTCCATGGATTCGTACGGCCGGCCCCAACGGATGACGGGAATTTCAAGCATGATTCGACTTTCGCTGTTAATCGGATGATGTCAGACAGATTCGGCATCCGTCCGAAATGCCCCGCGCTCCGAACCCGTGAGGTGTCGGAGCGCGGTCTTATGCCAAAAATCGGCATGTCCACTGGATCCTAGTAGACGCCAACGGTGGTCGTGGCGGCGATCTCATGGAATGGTCGCGTCCCGCTGACGCCGTCCCAAGGATACTTATCGTGGGGCAGTTCGCGTTCCCCTTCGTCGCGTTCCATGAAACCGGGGATGAACAATTCCTTGGTCATCGTGTACAGCTTCACACGGCCTGTTTCGCCGTAGCCCACAACTTGATCGTAATCCTTGAAATCCACCGTTTCGATCACCGCGCGGGGTTGCGGAGCGTAGTACGTAATCTTGAAATTGTCCGCGGGATCAAACGGCTTGCCGCACGCCAAACCCATCAGCGTATTGCCGTAAGTTGGCGTGATGTAAACATTGGGGCCGAGCAATTCTTCGCGACAGAAGCGATACCATTGCGGAGTAAATTCGGTCCCCCCGGCGAAGATCCCCTTGATCCCGGCCTCTTCGACGCTGCTGCCGTTGTCCATCAGCTTGAGTGCCAATGCTTCCAAGAGTTTGGGAGTCGCAAAGGCGCACTTGATGTCGTGACCGGCCGACAGGATCGTGATGGCTTGATCAATAACGTGATCGGCATAAGCCTTCGCTCCTGCGACGTCACCCTTCTTGAGCAGCTTCACAACCCAGCGAGGATCGAGGTCAACGCAGAAACAGATGCCTCCGCGATATTGCGCCAAGTGCTCCACTGCCAGTCGCAAGCGACGATGACCGGAAGGGCCCAGCATCAGCCAGTTCGAACCACGTGGGAAAAACTCATCGGGCAATGTGTCGCTGAAATTTTCGTAATCGATCCAGTGATCTTCGATCACCATGCGACTCTTCGGGATTCCCGTCGTGCCACCCGTCTCGAAGACATAAGCGGGCTTTCCGGCCAATCCTTTCGGAATCCAGCGGCTGATCGGGCCGCCCCGCAGCCACTCATCTTCGAAATGAGGAAACTTCTTCAAGTCGTCAAAGCATTTCACTTCGGTCAGCGGGTTAAACTTATAGGTTTTCGCCTTCTCCAGCCAGAACGGGCTGCCCGTCGATGGATGAAAATGCCATTGCACGGTTTCGACCGTGTGGGCGTCTAGCTGGGCCTTGGCTTTGGAAACTTTTTCAGAGAGATCGCTCACGTCGGGACTTTCTGCTGCAAGGAGTCAGTCATCACTACAGGTGGGATAATAGTCAGGTCACATCCAAATTCAACGGGCGTCGAATGTCGCACGACAGTTTGACGTATCCACAAAGACCGCGTCGTCACTTTCATTGTCCGCATCCGAGAACAGCTTCGGTTACAGATCTTCAGTCTTCGGAACGATATACGGAGCCCGATATTCCCTGGTCAGATACTTGTTGGCCGCAGCGGCGTGATTCCCACTGAACTCTTCGGTGCCTGCCAAAGTCAACTTTTGCCCCAGAGTGATTTTGGTCGTGTCCGGC
Source organism: uncultured Schlesneria sp. (assembly GCA_966211735.1). GTDB lineage: Bacteria > Planctomycetota > Planctomycetia > Planctomycetales > Planctomycetaceae > Schlesneria. The sequence goes on along the minus strand of CBIHQO010000653.1, from coordinate 2,604 downwards.
GAAACTTTATTCTCCAGCAGATGCTGTTGGAATCGATCCAAAGTCTCAAGTGCTTCCTTGTCACTGGCCAGACTGGTGGCGATTTCCTGCGCTGTCGATGGCGAGCCAAGTCGGTACGAGATATTCCCGACATGACACAGAGCGCTGGAGAGATGACCATCCAGGATATCTGCGTTCAAGTCTTCATGCTTACGGCTGCGAACGGCCTTCACGAAATTGGCGAAGTGGTGTGAATCACCACCGCCATTGAAGACCTTGCCAGTCTTCGTCCCGCTCTTGTCGAAGACCATGCCGCCGTTGTAACTCGGCATGACCAGATAGCCGTCGGTACCGTAGAAAATGACGCCGACTTTCGCATCCATCAGGGCATCGGTCTTCAGGCCGCGAACTTCAAACACCAGGCGTTTGTCGCCCTTGAATTCGTGAATGCAGATTTGGGTATTCGCAGTTTCACCCGCGTCTTCATACCCAAACCGTCCCCCATAGCTCAGCACGGATTCGCCGAGGTTCATCTCGTTCAAACCCCAGCGGGCGATATCCATCTGGTGAATCCCCTGATTCCCCAGATCGCCATTGCCATATTCCCATTGCCAGTGCCAGTCGTAGTTCAGCTTGGGACGAGTCAATGGATGCATCTGCGATGGACCCGACCACAGGTCGTAGTCGACGCTGGCAGGGATATCGTAATTCCCGCGAGGCCCTATCGAACCGCGTGGTTTGTAACATAGACCGCGAGCCAGCTTGACTTCGCCGATGCCGCCGTTGTGCAGGAATTCGATCGCTTGTCGCATCCCTGGATTCGATCGGCTTTGAGTTCCCGTCTGCACAATCTTGTTGTACTTGCGAGCCGCTTCAACGATGCGACGGCCTTCGGTCACATTGTGACTGACTGGCTTTTCGACATAGACATCTTTGCCCGCCTGCACCGCCCAGATCGCCGACAATGCGTGCCAGTGGTTCGGCGTCGCGATGCTGGCGACGTGGATGGACTTGTCGTCAAAGCACTTTCGCATGTCCAGGTACACCGTTGGACGCTTGCCAAACCGCTTTTCGATGTCGACCGCTTTGCGGTTTCCGATAACTTCGTCGGCATCGACAATCGCCGCGATCTCACAATCTTTGCGAGCCCCGAACTCGGCGATATGCGAACCACCGCGTCCGTTCACCCCAATCACCGCCACCCGCAACTTCTCGCCGGTTTCACCTTCGTCGGCAAAACTCAGTGTGGTTCGACTTGCCAACGCGGCGGCCGCGGTTGCTAGCATCGAATTTTCAAGGAACTGACGGCGAGACAGATGAGACATCGGTGCAATCCTTGGAATGAAGCGGGCGGGTATCAAGCGGAGGGCAAGCGAATCAGCACGTTAGTGTAGGCTCGTTCGATACTCGGTCGCAAGCATCGGACATGCGCGATATGGCTGGCAGTCACCGCGATGCCTTCACATCTCCTTATTTTCAGCATGCGCTCAGTTCCTGGAAGAGATTGTGAATAAACGCGGCATTGTCACATTGCAGGTAGTGCATGGCTCCGCCCATTCGCGAATAGCTTTTGCAGAATCGGAGATAATACGCGGCATTCGTCTTGGGAGGTTCGCCCTGGGTCCAGTCCCAGCCGCCACCGTCCTGCAAGTCGACGACATAAATCGAGTGATCATGGACCACCGGAAGACCGCTTTGCAGTCGCAAATTGTTCACGCAACTGGCCGACTTCTCGAACACTTGTGGCCCCATGATCGCCGACCCAACCGAAAGCACGACGCCCCCATCAAGTTGATCGACCGCACCACCGAACAGCTTGAAATCCCATTCGGCGGCTCGACCGATTGCTCCACCACAAAAAACCGGGTGATTGGAAATGATGTCGTAACCGATCCCTGGATGGACAGTCACCGGAATGTTGTGCTTATACGCTTGAGCAATGATCGAAGCCTGTTTCCAGCGATGATCGACGCAAATACGGCCTTCGGGCCATTGTTGCTGGATCATCGTTCGCAACAGATCCGCACGCGCGGCTGTCAGCGGATGTGACGGCTCTGCCACGATGGCGTCCTTCAACTGCTGCTGCGTCGGTAACGTGACGCCATCCTCATGAATCATTTTCCCCAGGGCGCAACCGTAACCAAGCCCGTCGAGAGCCCCCGCCATGATCGCGCGATGAATGTTTGTCGCCGTTTCGTCCCAGGTTCCAAATGTACCGTTGCTGACATTCATCTCGACGCTCTCGGTCGACGCGCCAAACCAGGCGTATTCCCAATCGTGAATGGTTCCGGCACCGTTTGTCGCCAGATGGGTGAGCCAGTTTTTTGCCATCATCTGTTCGAGGATCCGCGCCGCTCCATTTCGAAGCAGGTGGGCTCCATAGATCAACATGACTGAGGCACCTCGGTCACGCGCCGCCCGAATCGTCGCCGCGCATTCCTTGATGCGAGCTGTATTCTGTTCCGAGCAAGGCTTCGCGGCGGTCGTCGGATCAATCAAAATCTGATCGACGGTCGTCAGGCTGTGTCGCTCGGCAAGAGGAAGAACCTTCAGTTTGCTAAGATCCAATGGCGCGGTCGTCTTCGTCGATTTCACAGAGTCGCTGGCTGAGTTGTGAGGTTGAAG